>CALBRY010000461.1 GCA_937927665.1 uncultured Chloroflexota bacterium | reverse complement strand
ATCCCGCCGCGCAGTTGTTCGGCGAGTATCCTGTGTCGGCAATCCGCGCTGCGTTGATCGAACACGCGCCTGCCAGTCGCACGATTCCCGAACTTTTGCCGGATTATCTCGCGTATTGGTTGGCGCTCTGGTCAGAGACGGCGCGGGGAATGCTCGTGCATTTTATGGACGATCCCGAATTCTGGGATCATGCCCGCTGGACGCCGGACGGCGGTTTTCCTGAAGGCGATGATCTGCTGCTCAATGTGTGGAGCGCGTGTCACACATTACTGAAGGCGCTTATCCAACCCGTTGATCCACAGACCCAAGTTGGCTATCTCAAACAGCTTGCGGGCGCAATCAACCTAAAGGGCGGAAAAGCCGGGTTATGGGGCGGAAGTGACGGCGTAAAGGAATCACGAGTACATCTAGAAGCCATGCGCGATTATGCCAAGGAACTCGTCAAGACGATCGGTGATCCGCCGGGAGAGGACAGTCAACGCGCCGCCGCACTGATCCCGCTGTGGCATCGGGCGATCACACGCATGCGCGCCGCGTATGCCGACTCGAAAGCGCGTCTAAGCGCGGTCGATTTTGACGATCTGGAACGGAAGACACGTGAACTGCTCGAACGCTTCCCGCATGTTGGGGAACGCTATCGCGGCGGTGAATTTCGTCATGTCATGGTCGATGAATTTCAGGATACCAACGCCGATCAATGGGCGATTATCACCGCGCTGGCAGATGTGAATCAGCCGGGGAGCTTGTTTCTGGTTGGCGATCCGAAACAGAGCATTTATGCCTTTCGCGGCGCAGATGTTAGCGTATTCGAGCGCGTGCGTGCCGCGTTCAAATCCACCCCCGCCGGGAGCGAAATCCTGATGGGGCAGTCTTTCCGCACCCACACCCATTTGATCGATGGGTTTAACAGTCTCTTCGGGCAAATCCTCACCCGTGACGAGCGGAGCGCGGTTAGAGATTATCATGTCACCTATGACGCGATGAGCGCGGCGCGGCAGCCGCCGCCAGCGCCGCACATCCTCGAAATTGCGCTGCACGATGGGACTCTGCTCAAAGATGCGGACGCGGCGAATGAATTTGACGCGCGCACATGGGAAGCGGATGCGATTGCGCGCCGCCTGAAAGAGATCGTCCATGTGGAACGTTGGACGATCTACGACCGCGAAGCGAAGCAGTACCGCCCGATCGCGTATGGTGATATTGCGCTCCTCTTTCAGGGGATGACACATGTCACCGTGTACGAAGAAGCGCTCAAAACGCATGGGCTGGATTATGTGACGATCTCCGGGCGCGGCTATTATGACCGTCAGGAAGTCTGGGACGTGTTGAATCTGCTGCGTGCGCTGCACAACCCGGCGGATGATCTCGCGCTGGCGTCGGTGCTGCGCTCGCCGATGTTTGCCCTCAGCGATGACGCGCTGCTCATGCTGCGGTTGATCCACACCGGTGATGGCTCACCTGTGCCGCTGATCACCGCGTTGGAGCAAGCCGCCGCGCAGTCGGGTATCGTTCCCGACGACGAACAGCCGCTTGTAGTTTTCGCGGTCAAATGCCTGCGCGATCTACGCCGCTGGGTTGGGCGGGTGACGATGGCGGAACTGCTCCGCCGCGCACTGGAAGAAACTGCCTACCTTGCGATCCTCACCGGACTGCCGGACGGAGCGCGGCGGCGCGGAAATGTCGAAAAACTACTCGGCAAAGCGGCGGCGAGCGGCGCGGTCGGGTTGGGTGCGTTCACCCGCACGCTGACCGACCTGAGCGAACGTGAAACCCGCGAAGGCGAAGTCACCCTCGATGTCGAAAATGCCATCCGTTTGATGACGATCCACAAAAGCAAAGGGCTTGAATTCCCGCTTGTGGTGCTGGTCGATCTGTCGTACGACTTCACCCGCGCCGGGTCGCACACAACGCCGCTGGTGATCGATCCGTCTATCGGGATCGCGTGCAGCTTACACGAAAATGCATCTCGTGAGGATGATGATAAAAAACGTCTGCCCTATGCCTATGCCCGCGCTCGACGCTTGACAGCGGAGCGCGGCGAAGCAGAGCGGCGCAGATTGCTGTATGTGGCGGCGACACGCGCACAGGATTATTTGCTGTTGAGCGGTAATTTCAAGCTCAACAGAGACGGCGAAATCAAGTGCGGCGGCATGATGACATGGCTCTACGATGCTTTGAAATTAGACGATCGCGGCATAGATGCCGACAAGGATCTCTCATACCCATGGGGAACGGCGCGGCTGCGATTGCCACCGCTGGAAATCGAGTCAGCATCACTACCGGATGAATCAGCCGATCTGCCCTCGGCGGATGCTTCGCCCATTCAGCCGCCGTTAATTTCGCCAATTCCCCGGCAGATTGACGCGGTTGCACGGTCGCTTTCCGCGACACAGATTGCCGACTTGGGCGCGGCGAAGATGGCGCAGTCTGACGATCTACGCGCCGTGTATGCACATCGCTGGCGGCGGAGTTTGCTGTTCGAAGCGCCTTCGCATATCGAGACGATCACCAGCGGTCGCCATTCGCGGCGCAAAATTGGCGAAATCGTGCATCAAGCGCTGTGTGTAAGCGATCCCAACGCTGATGAAAAAGCGCTCAGGACACTCACGCGCAGTCTTGCATGGGAGCGCGGCATCACCGACCCGAAAGAACTTGATGCCGCTGTAAGAGAAGCGCTTGATTTGCTCAAGCAGGTGCGGCACAGCGAAATTTTCGATTGGATCAGCGCAGCGCATGAGGTTTATCGAGAACTCCCGTTTGCGTTCCGCGCTGGCGATCGACAGATACACGGCAAACTCGATCTGCTGCTGAGGATGCCTGACGGTGAATGGCGCATCGTCGATTACAAGACCGATTCGCACCCGAAAGATGAGCGGACACCCGCCGCCTTCGAGCGCCATGCCAGCCGCTACGCGCTTCAGGTTGGCGCGTATGCCGTAGCAGTTAGCCGTTTGGTCGGCGTTGTTCCTCGCACCTTTATTCACTATATTCGTTACGATCAGCGTGTTGAAATCTATGAAGCTGATTGGCGGGAAGCGTTCAGCCGTTTGGAAGGGTTTATCGGTGAGCTTTTTGAGGATGAACAATGATCAGATGGTTAACCGGACAACTTCCCCTATGGGCGCAGAGCGATCATCCGATGCTTCGGCAGGAACTCGGCAGCACGGAGCACCTTCGATGGCAAACGCGCTACACACGCGCCTTGCTTGTGGTTCTTCTCGGTGGATTACTGCTCTTGATTGGCGTGTTCGTGGCGGCGGTGAGCGGGCGGTTTGAGGGACAGAATATCGTCGATCAGATCAATGCGGTGCTCTATTACCCGCTCTTGATCGCGCAGATTCCTCTGCGGGTGATTGCCTTTACGTGGACATCCGGCACGGTTGCCGATTACGTCCGGCGCGGCAAATGGGATCAGATACGGACAACCCCCAAAGGTGCGGAACTCGTTTTACGCGTTCGCTGGATCAGTCTGTTTTATCGCTGGCGCGGATT
>CALBRY010000460.1 GCA_937927665.1 uncultured Chloroflexota bacterium | reverse complement strand
CCATGGGGCGGGGCGGGCGATGAGTCGCAAACAGGCGACGAATTCGATCACCAAACATGAACGTGATAAGTATCTCAAGGAGCGAGGCGTCATGCTGATCGGTGGTGGGCTGGACGAGGCACCGCAAGCCTACAAGCCGATTCAGGCGATCATTGACGCTCAAACCGATCTGGTAGAAATTGTGGGTAAATTTATGCCGCGCATTGTGCGAATGGCGGATGAACCGGGAGACATTTAGCTTGACGGATTACACAGTCGATGAACTGATCTCCGTGTGTATTTCACGGCAGGTCGAAGATGGGGAAACGCTGGCTCAGGGTATCAATACCCCGCTGGTGATGGCGGGATTTGTGCTGGCGCAGATGACTCATGCGCCCAATGTCAATTTTGCGTCGGCAATTGGGCAGAGCGTATGCCAAGAACCCGCCGCGCTTGGTGTAGGACGCATTGAAGATTTTTGGCTTACCAAAGGCTTGATCTATACGGGATTTGTTTCTGCATCGGCTGACCTGCTTCCCAAGTTCAAGCCGAAGGAATTTCTGCGCCCCGCGCAGATTGATCAACGAGGCAATACGAACAACATCGCGTTTGGCGAACACTTTGATCGCCCCCGTATGCGACTGCCGGGGACGGGTGGTATTCCCGATGTCACGCCCATGGGTGAGCATCTGTGTTTGTATGTGCCGCGTCACTCGAAGGTGACATTTGTGCAAAAACTCGATTTTGTAAGCGGGATGGGCTATGTACCGGAACGGAAACGTGGTGCAGGTCCACGCTATTTGGTCAGCGACCTTGGCGAATTCGATTGGGCGAACGGCAATATGCGGCTGATCCGCACGTTTCCCGGCGTCACGGTCGAGCAGATTCGCAAGAAGACAGGTTTTGAGCTTGAAGTCGCATCTGACTTAACGGAAACACACCCGCCGAGCGCCGAAGAAGTGCGCTTGCTGCGCGATGTGATCGACCCGCTGGGGGTGCGAAAGCTGGAAATGCTCGGTGGAAGCGCTCGAAAAGATTTGCTGCGCGAGATTTTGTTAAAAGAGAACGCGCTGTAAGTTCTGAGGGAAAAGAGGACAGGGAATGTCCCTGTCCCCCACGAGGCGATTTTAACTTAGCGACCACGCTCCGATCGTGCGGAAGCGATCTGGCGCTGTGCCGATATAGCCAAGCTGAAGCCCGTGTAAACGCTGTGTCGAAATGACGGTGTAAACCGGGAAGTACAACGGAATGGCGATGGCGCGGCTGGCGAATTGGCGCTGAAACTCTTGATAATGTCCCATTCGATTTAAGCCTGATGGATCGCGGCGTGCGCGTTCGAGCAGTTCACTAATCGAACGGTCATCCGCGCCGCCGTAATTTTCACCGTCCGGGTATTCGCCTTGATGCCAGAACGCGAACGGATCAGGATCGGTGCTGCCACCCATCGAATATTCGACAAGCGCTGTGTCAAAATCGTGCGCTTCCAGCCGCGCTTGATAGCTTGCCAGATCGAGCGCTTCTACAGTCACACTCACGTTAAGCTGTGACCACTGGCTGGCAATCTCGTTAGCGAGACTGACCAGCGCTGGATCGTTGGGAGTCAAAATCGAAAATGTGAACAGGAACGCCGATTCGGGCGGCTCGGTTGCTTCCGGCGCTTCTTCTTCGCGCGCGGCGTCTTCCTGACGGCGGAAACGTTCCGCCGCTTCCGCGAGCAAGCGGCGCGCTTCAGTGGGATTGTATGCCGGATATGAAATTCCCGGCAGATATGCCCATGAATTTGGCGGGAAGGGGCTATCGGCAAGAATTGCCGCAAACCCGAAAGCGCGTTCGATCATCGCAGCGCGGTCAAGTCCGGTTTCGAGGGCGATTCGGACGGCGCGTTCACGGAAGTAGCGGGTATCGTCGCTCACCCAATTGTAGATGAGTGTTCCCAGTACAGGTTCAACCGCGTGCCAAGAGGCGAGATTATGGATATTCGCCGCCATAAACAACCCTTGACGATCGTTCCGATCACGCCCTGCTAGCGCATCGACTTCCCCTGTTTGCAGCGCATTTACTGCCGCGTCAAAGGTGCTGTAAAGCTGAAAACGCACCCGATCGAGCGCAAATGGTTGGGCTTGACCTTCCGGGCGCTGACGATAGACAGGCGCAACCCGCAAATCAACGATATTGATCTGCCCATCGGCTGAACGCAGTGCTTCGAGTTGATATGCTCCTGTGCCGATCGGCGTCAGGTTGAAAGGATGAGATGCCAGTGCTGCCGCGCTTGTTCCGCGCAGTGCGTGTTCAGGCAGCATGCCGATGCTGACTTGATCAAGGAAGGTTGCCAGCGGCTGGGTGAGACGAAAACGTACAGTGAATTGATCTAGGCGTTCGGTTTCGACTGTACGCCAGAAGCGCGCAAGATCGGGATCGCCGGGAAAATCGGGCGAACGCAGAATCGACATGGTATAGATTACGTCGTCAACGCTGAATGGAATTCCATCCTGCCACAGCACATCCTGACGCAGCAGGAATGTCCATTCCAACCCATCCGACGAGACGATCCACCGCTCAGCTAATGCGGGGCGCGCTTCGCCAAATTCGTTCGTCGTTGTCAATCCTTCAAAGATCAATGATGTGATATCACGATCAACCGGATTCAGAGACGCAAAAACCGGATTGAGGCGTTGAACGCTTCCGATGAGTGCTTCCCGGTAAGTTGCTACGCCATCGCCGCTTGTGACCGCCTGCGGTATTTGTGCGACTGCCTCCGTCGGAACTGCTGCGACGTCGGGTATAGGCGTCGCGGCGGCTGAGTCAGTAACGCCGGGGGTAGGCGAGGGGGTTTGAATAGGGCTTGGCGTCGGAGTGGTGCTGCGCGATAACACGGCAATCACAAAGAGGGCGATCGCCGCCAGCAGCGCGAACAACTGCCAGCGAAATCCTCGAAACATAGGTGTCCTTTGAACACAAAAAAGGCGTACCGCGACCGCCGTACACCTTCATCTCCGCTATCGGGCAAACGGTGGATAGAGCGCCAGCTTAAGGCACCGCCACAGCAGCAATGCAGATTGCTAGGAACGCGATCGCGAGTGCGATTGTGATCTGGAACAGTGTCTTTTCCAGCCCACGACGGGTACGGGTGATTCCACCGCTTTCGCCGCCGCCGAGCAGATCACCGAGTCCGCCACCCTTTACCTGCATCAGGATGATCACGACCAGCAGAATGCCCACCAATGTTGAGACGATTTGAAAGGCAGTTTCCATGCCCTAGAACTCCTGCGTTGATCGAATTGTGACCGCGAGTATAAATGAACGAAGCGCCGTTTGCAATCCGGCGCTTCGCTGCGTTGGTGAGCTGTTCGCTTACGATGCGGCGTCGAGTACAGGTTCTTCGGTCGCTGGTTCGACAGTTTCGCCCATCAGCAGACGAATTGCGGCATCGAGCTGCGGATCATCACCAGTTTCGGCAAGTTCGGGAGTGAACTCGATCAGAATATCTGGTGTCACACCTTGTTCATGAATCCAACGTCCGCTCGGTGTCATCCAGCGCGCAATGGTCAAACGAATGCCGCCGCCGTTCGCCAGCCCTGACCATGTTTGAACAGTTCCTTTGCCAAGTGTGGTTTCACCGATCAGCGTGGCGAGATCTAAATCCTGAAGCGCCCCCGCGAGAATTTCTGATGCACTGGCACTCGATTCGTTGATAAGCAGCACAATTGGAACGCGAATATTGGCGTAATCACCGGTTGCGGTGTAGGTGGTTGTCTGCCCGCCACCAAAATCCTCGATTGTGATCGTGCCTTCGCGGACAAATGCGCTTGTCACGTCGATTGCACTCTGGAGATAGCCGCCGGGATTTCCGCGCACATCAATGATCAAACCTGTGCGACTGTTGACATCCAACTCTTCAAAGGCATCGTCAAGCAAACCGCGCGCCTCGTTCGTGAACGAGTTCAACTGCACATAGGCAATTTCCCCGTCCGCCAACACATCGGTGGCCACATTCGGGATTACGATATGCGCGCGTGTGACCAGAAAATCGAGGAGTTCATCTGCGCGGCGGACGGTGAGCAGCACGTCTGTCCCGGCTGGACCCCGCACGCGTAGGGTAAACTGCATGGTATCCCATGCGCTGATGTCTTCACTATCCACACGCACGAACACATCACCGGGCAGCAGCCCTGCTTGAGAGGCGGGGCTGTTAGGGATCAAGCTAAGGATGCTGATTTCGCCTGTCTCTTCGTCCCCGCTGATTACCGCACCGATGCCCTCAAATTCGCCCGATAAATCGGTGCTGAACATCGGATACACTTCAGGATTCATGTAGCCGCTGTAAGTATCTTCGAGCGCATCAACCATTCCTGCTGCCGCGCCGTCGATCAGGATATTCGTATCAACAGGATCGACGTACTGTTCATTGATCATGTTGAAGATTTGAAACACCGGACGGAAAGCTTCTGCTGCTTCCGGCGAGAGTAGATTCAGCCCATTGGCTTCCTGCGCATCTGTGCGACTGTTCGATGCGCCAAGTGCAAATCCCAGCGTAAAGATCAGCGTGACAACAGCAGCAGTCGTTACATGGCGCAAACGCCTTGATAGGTGGTGAGATTTCAGCCCGTTCATCGGGTTGGGACTCCAAAATCGTGATCGACTGCTGATATTATACCCGCTTCCGGACACAACTCCGTGGGAAGGTCATTAGTCTTATGAGCGATCAGCCTGCTATGCTTCCCGAAGGCGTGCTGGCAGCGGTCAGATCGGCGAGGGATTTGCTGGATCAAGGTGTGCCGCTCTATGAACTGCCGCGCCGGTTGATCCTCGCTTATGAAACGGTGTACCCTACGATGTGTGATGCGTTTTACCGGCTTGGTCATGCGGCGGCGTGGCGTGACGAACAAGCGGCACTGCGACACATCTGGGGGAATCCGCCAACAGCGGACAGCGCGTTTGCGGCGGCACTGTATGCAATCATGCGTTTTTCCGGTGATTCTGACTCGGCGGTCGGTTGTGTGGAACGATATGCTTACGGCGCGGCACTCGCCGCACACATCATCAAAACATTGGAGTAACGATGAACAAGATCCGAACCGCAACTTTAGCTGAGGCGGCGGCGCTCGTTCAAGATGGCATGACGCTTGCGCTTGGCGGGATGACGATGTACCGTCGTCCTGTCGCGTTTGTCTATCAACTGCTTGCGCGTAATCCGCGCCCGCGTGGATTGACCTTGCTCAACTTCACAGCGGGGTATGAAAGCGATCTGCTAATCGGTGCGGGCTGCATCGAGACAATCCGTACCGTATACTGTGGTTTAGAATCCTTTGGCTTGTCGCCGATGTTCACCGAGTGGGTCGGCGCTGGCAAGCTCCGCGTAATGGAAGAAACCGAAGCGAGCATTGCCAGCGGATTCCGCGCTCAAATGGCGGGGGTGAGCTTTATGCCGTCGCTGGCATGGATCGGCACGGATTTGCCCCGACTGCGCCCTGATGTCAAGACGATTGTCGATCCGTACACCGGCGAAACCTTGACCGCGTTTCCGGCGATCCGCGCTGATATCGCGGTGATCCATGCACTTGAAGCTGACCGGAACGGCAACATCAAGATCAACAACAACAAAGGTGTTGATCTTGAATTGGTGTGCATCGCTGACATGGTGATCGCGACCGTTGAGCGGATTGTCGATCGGGTGGAGCCCTCGGTCGATGGATTCATTATCCCGAAACCCGGCGCGAATGTGATCGTGCATGCACCGGGGGGTGCGCTCCCGACAAGCTGTTACCCTGATTACCCGATTCAAGGCGGCGAGATCATGCGCTATACGGATGCGTGCAGTGCGCGCGATTTCGATGGCTATCTTGCCAGCATTTTAAAGCGCGATCAGGGCGAGAGCGGCACCACGTAAGCCGGGTCAATCGTTAGGCGCACCGTGTCATCAACGCCCAGAAGAGTCGGTCGCCCCATATTGACGCGGAGTGAAATTTCGGGTGTGAGGGTGACGATAATGCTGCCGTAATGACCTTCCCAGACGTTATTTTCACGGATTCGTCCGGTGATATCGCCCTTCGGATCGAGTTGAATGCCGTCGGGGTGAATCAAGATATAATCGGCATCAAGTGCGGGCAGATCATCGGGTATGTTCGTGTAGTCAGACGACGTGAGAACGTTATGCAACCCAAGAAACTGTGCCGTAAATACAGTTTGGGGGCTGCGATACAACGCAAGCGGCGCATCAATCGCTTCAAATCGACCCGCATTCATAACTGCGATTCGATCACCAATACTAAATGCTTCGCTTTGATCATGAGTGACATAGAGCGTGGTCACGCCAGATTCTTTGAGAATGCGCTTGAGTTCTTTTAGGACTTCCCAACGCAGTGACGCATCCAGCGAACCCAGCGGTTCATCAAGCATGAGCAAACGCGGAGTTGGTGCGAGGCTGCGTGCTAATGCGACCCGCTGTTTTTCTCCACCGGATAAACTGGTGACATCACGCCGTTCAAAGCCGCGCATCCCAACCAGTCGGAGCGCATCTTCAACCAAATGTTCCTGCTGCACTTTCGGGAGATGGCGCATCCGCAAGCCATAACGCACGTTATCACTGACGTTCATATGCGGGAACAGTGCGAAATCCTGAAACATGAAGCCGAAACCGCGCTCATGAACAGGTACACCTTCCATCGAAACACCTTCGATCAAGATTTCGCCATCATCAGCGCGTTCGAGTCCAGCAATGATTCTTAGGAGCGTGCTTTTTCCGCACCCACTTGGTCCGAGTATGCAGACGATCTCGCCTTCGCTGACTTCGAGGCTCACGCGGCGCAGAACAGGTTTTCCATAGTGCTTTGTAATTGCTTGCACCGACAGCATCAGAATTCTCCCATGCCGAGCTTGCGAAGGCGCTCAATCGTAATAAAACTAATCGCGCATACGCCCATCAAAATGACGCTCATTGCCAATGCTTGACCGTAATTCCCTGCTCCCGGCTGACCAAGTAAGCGAAAGATCACCACAGGAATTGTTGGTGTATCCGGACGAGCAATGAACAAGGATGCGCCGAATTCGCCCATGCTGATCGTAAACGCGAAGACCGCACCGACAATCACACCGCGACTAATCAACGGGAGATCAATGGTGCGCCACACGGTAAACGGTGATGCGCCCATCACCGCTGCTGCGCCGCGAATGTTCGGGGAGATGCTTCGCAAGCCGGGGAGAATGCTCCGCACCACGAACGGCAGTGCGACCAATGTATGCGCCAATGGGATCATCAACGGTGAAGCACGTAAATTGAGCGGCGGTTCGTCCAACGCGATGATAAACCCGAATCCAAGTGTAACAGCGCTCGTCGCCAACGGAAGCATAAACACAGCATCGAGCGCTCGTGCCGCCCATGAATCGCGCCGCGCTAATAAATACGCTGTCAGCATACCCAACACGACCGCAAGAACAGTTGTTATCAATGCAATCGAAACCGAGTTCCCAATCGCTTCGAGCGGCGGCGCGAATAAGACCGATCCACGGGGGTTGGTCGAAAGCGCGGAATAATAGCGCGTCGTAAAACCTTGATCGCCAACGGTGAAAGACCGCCATATCAGCGCTAGAAGCGGCGCAAACTGAAAGACCATCATCACGCCCACAGTGATCACCACAAGCGCATTTTCGCCCTTTGTACGCGGTTTGCGGGCGACTGCACGCGCCGCTTGAATATCCGCTGTGGCGGCGCGCGAAAGTCGTGTGTAGATCAGCATCACAATGAACATGAACCCGATCTGCACCAGTGACAGCGCCGCCGCCATATTCAGATTAAATAGATTCCGCGCTTGATTGAAGATTTCGACTTCCAGCGTTGCAAAGCGAATACCGCCCAAGATCAGCACGACGCCGAAGCTTGTAAATGTGAAGATAAAGACGAGCGCCGCCGCTGCAAGAATCGCCGGGCGAAGTGCGGGAAGGCGAATTGTCCACCACAACCGCCAACCATGCGCACCTAAAACCCGCGCCGCTTCATCCATGCGCGGGCTGAGAGTTGCCCAATAGCTCCCGATGATCCGCAAAGCGACCGAATAATTGTAGAATGCATGCGCGATCAAGATGATTGCGACTGTGCCTTCAAGCTGTATCGGAACGTCACTCAACCCGAATAGACTGACGATCACCGAGTTGATCACACCGTGTTCCCCGATCAACGCACCGAACGCCGCTGCAACAACGACTGTTGGTAAGACAAATGGCAGTGTTGCCAGTGAGAGCAAGAGCGATTTGCCGGGGAATTCGAAGCGGGCAAATACGAACGCGGCGGGAAGTGCCATCGCCAGCGTGATCACAGTCGAGAGAACCGCCTGCTGCACAGTGAAGAAGAACACCCGACGGTAATAGTCGGATGTGATCAGCTCAGCGAATCCGCTTAGGTCAAGCGTGCCATCTGGTATCAAGCTGATCTGAAGAATCGACAGCAGGGGATAAAAGAAAAACACCGCCAAGAATAGGATCGGTAGGGCGGCGAGCAAAATGCCCGCCGCTCGCCGTCCCGCGAAACGATGATTGTTTGCGCGTACCATGTTCAGCGGAGTACCGCTTCTGTCCATGCCTGAATCCAGCTTTCGCGATGTGCGTCGATCACTTCTGGATCAAGGATGATGGGATTTTCGGGAATTTGCGCGTAGTCAGTAAACACATCCGGTAAAGCGGCATTGGTATTGACCGGAAACACGAACATTTGCAGCGGCATATCTTCCTGAAACTCAACACTGAGCAGGAAGTCCATAAACTGTTCAGCGGCAGCTTGATTCTGGGTACCTGCCAGAATGCCGGCAAACTCGATTTGACGGAAGCAGGTATCATCCGTAACGATTGCGCCGGTGGGTGCGGTTTCGGGCTGCGGATCGGCGAAGAAGATTTCGGCGGGTGGACTGCTGGCGTAGCTCACGATCAGCGGACGATCACCTTCACTTCCGGCAGAACCGCTGAACTGACCGTAGTAGGTATCCGTCCAATCTTGACTGATATATACATCGTTGGCGACAAGTTCCGCCCAGTAGTCGAGATAGGTGGTATCGCCATCCTCACCAAAAACGGCGATTGTCGCCATCAAGAACGCCAGCCCCGGCGAGGACGTCGCTGGATTTTGTACGGCGAGCAACCCACGGTATGCCGGATCAGTTAAATCAGCGAGGCTTTCGGGCAACGGGAGATCGTTCGCCGCAAAATAAGCCGCATCGTAGTTCAAGCAGACATCACCATAATCGACAGGTGTCACGCGAAATTCAGGATCAAGCTGAAATGCTTCAGGGACATCTGCCAGCGCGGGAGATTGATACGGAGTAAACAGGTCTTCCTCAAGTGCACGACTGAGGAATGTGTTATCGACACCATACAGGACATCGCCAAGCGGATTTTCACGGCTCAAGATTGCTTGATTAACAAGCGAACCCGCGTCACCAAGTCGTAAGACTTCAACAGCAATTCCGGTTTCCTCGGTAAATGCCGCCATGACTTCTTCGCTGTAGTTGAAGCTGTCATGAGCGATCACCGTCAGAGTGGTGGGCGTTTGTGCTACCGCCGCGCCGCTGAAAAGCAGGGCGATCAATATTAGCCCGAATGCACGTAGAAACATCACCAGCCTCCATTCGATCTGAGTAACAAAACACCCCTACCGGAGGTCAGTAAGGGTGCGAAAAAGCGGCTTTTTGCGGCTGCATCACTCCCTACGCCGGTATGATCCGGATCAGGTGTAAGGGTCGGCGCGGCATTACGCGCCCTCTCAGCCTGATTGCACAGGCTCCCCCGGTACAGGGTTATTTGGTTAAGATGATTGTACTCGTTGAGCGAACCGCTTCAACGATCACTCATCCCATTCTTAACAAGGGCTACACATCCAAATTGCGGACGTTGCGCGCATGCGTTTGAATAAAGCGGCGGCGCGGCGGAACAGCGCTGCCCATCAGCATGTCGAAAATACGATCGGCTTCGGCGGCGTCATCGATCGTGACCTGAAGCAGCGTGCGGCGCGCCGGATCCATCGTCGTTTCCCAAAGCTGATCAGGATTCATTTCGCCCAAGCCTTTGTAGCGGCTGATCTTGAGCTTGTCCGGGTCTTTGTAACGATGCAGCGCGCGGTTCAGGATTTCGGTTTCGTTCATGCCTGCTTCGCCGTAGATGTATTCCGATTCTTTGCCATTCACAAGGCGGAAGATCGGCGGTTGGGCGATATAAAGATGCCCTTCGGCGATCATCGGCTGCATGTGACGGAAAAAGAATGTAAGCAGCAGCGTGCGAATATGACTTCCGTCCACATCGGCGTCGGTCATGATGATTACGCGCCCATAACGGAGGCGTGTCACATCGAAATCTTCGCTGATCCCCGTACCTAAGGCACTGATCAACGCCTTGATTTCGTTGTTATCCAGCATCTTATCCATGCGGGCACGTTCGGTATTCAGAATCTTACCGCGCAGCGGCAGGATCGCTTGAAAATGCCGGTCGCGTCCCTGTTTTGCCGAACCGCCTGCGCTGTCACCTTCGACGATATAGACTTCCGCGTTTTCGCCGTGCTGTGAGCAATCCGCCAGCTTACCGGGTAGGGTAGTGCTTTCGAGTAGACTCGGACCGCTGCGGACGAGATCGCGGGCTTTACGGGCAGCTTCACGGGCGCGCATGCTGATCGAACATTTTTCGACGATGCGCCGCGCTTCACGCGGATTGAGTTCAAGGAACTCATTGAAGGCTTCGGTAACAACCTGTGAAACCGCACCTTGCACTTCCGGGTTGATCAGCTTGACTTTTGTCTGGCTTTCAAACGAGGGTCCGGGATGCTTAACGCTGACGATCGCCGTAATACCTTCGAGCGTATCACTGCCAGAGAAATTCGGTTCTTTGTCCTTCAGCAGACCTGCCTTACGCGCAAAACGATTGATCACGCCTGTAATTGCAGATCGCAGCCCGGTGAGGTGCGTACCGCCATCAGGCGTATTGATCGTGTTGGCGAATGCAAGCTCAGTCACGTTGGCGGTGTCGGTGTACTGGAATGCGACCTCGATGCCAATTGTATAAGGTGCTTTACCTTCCGGCTGAATCTCGACATCACGTTCGGCAAAAACCACCGGATGAAGCGCGTCACGATTCGCGTTCAGATAACGCACGAACGAACTGATTCCGCCTTCAAAGTAGAATGTCGTTTCGCGAGGGAACGGACGAACGCGCTCATCGCGGATCGTGAGTGTTACCTTGCGCGTGACATATGCCATTTCGCGGAAACGCTGCACCAACGTGCTAAAGTTAAAATCGTTATGCTCTAACACCGTGAAATCGGGCTTGAAGGTGACGAGTGTTCCAGTCGGATGCCCCTCGTCCAGCGGTCGAACTTTTTCGACGCCGGATACCGGCACGCCCCGCTGATATTCCTGTTGATATTCAAACCCATCGCGGTACACGGTTGCAAGCAAGCGTTCGGACAGCGCATTGACCGCCGAAACACCAACACCATGCAAACCACCGCTGACCTTGTAAGCGCCGCCGCCGAATTTGCCGCCTGCGCCGATCTTCGTCATGACCACTTGGAGCGTCGGCAGTCCGGTATCCTTGTTTACACCAACTGGAATACCGCCGCCGTTATCGGCGACTGAGACGGTGTTGTCATCGTACAGCGTGACCACAATTTGATCACAGCGTCCCGCTAATGCCTCATCGATGGAGTTATCAACGACTTCGTAGATGAGGTGATGCAGTGCTCGACTGTCTGTACCACCCACATACATACCGGGGCGCAGACGCACATGATCCATGGGATCGAGGTATCGAATATCTGCATCCGTTTGCTGGTTGATGACGGCGGAGTCCCTGTCAACCATTTCTGCTCCTCTGAAGGCTTACCTAGTTGCGCATGATCGCGCTTGTCTTTGTCGCTTCATTAATTATAGCGTATTGTGGCGAATGTTTCCAATGCACAAATGTGCTAATTATGTCCTTGCTTGACACGATTTAGCCTGCCAACTACAATGTGAGCAGAATCGTGCCCCCGTAGCTCAACCGGACAGAGCAGAGACCTTCTAAGTCTAAGGTTACAGGTTCAAGTCCTGTCGGGGGCAATGCTTATTTTGCAAGAATTTCTTGGTAGGTCTGTTCAATCAACGGCGAGATGGTGTGACCATCCCGCGCCGCTTTTTCTTGCAGTCGTTTGAAATGGGCAACTGCTTCGCTTCGCCGCCCCAAGTGTGCATATAGCTCCATGATGTGTTGGTGCAAATCTTGCCGCAAGCCGTCTTCGCTCAAGGCGCGCTGATATAAGCCTAACGCATGCTCAAAACGTTCTTCTCGCATCCGCATCTGTGCCATCGACATCAGCGCTTCTAAATATCCGGTTTGAAAATCGCGCCTGCGATTGACGATCCATGTATCTTGATGTCCCTGCAAGAATGGACCGCGATAGGTATCGATTGCGTGCTGCCATGATTGCATAGGCGCTTCGTTATCGGTTCGTCGCCCTTCCATGAGATACCCGGCGAAGTTCATCACATCGTAGTGAACATCTAGTTCCGGGTTAACTTGATAACAACCGTCCACGTGTACCAGTACGTCCATCTCTAACGCTTTATGAAGGCGGCGCTTGGTGACGTGAAACACATTGACGGCTTGATCGTCGTCAAGATCGGGCCAGAAGGTTTGGCAGATTTCCGAACGGGTAACCACGGGGCGATCAAGAGCGAAGAAAAAGAGCAGGCGGGGAAGATGTCCT
Organism: uncultured Chloroflexota bacterium; assembly: GCA_937927665.1. Taxonomy (GTDB): domain Bacteria; phylum Chloroflexota; class Anaerolineae; order Aggregatilineales; family Phototrophicaceae; genus Flexifilum. Next base: position 12,231 of record CALBRY010000460.1, on the reverse strand, counting down.
TCCCATGTATCGATCGCTTGATCATTAAAAATCACAAACCCCGGACCAAGCGCATACACTTCCAAGTGTTGTTTGCCGCCGCGTACATGATAAAAATCCCGCCTTACAACCGCTTGATCCTGAAGTATCAGTGCGCGACCATGGGCGATCATTGCCACCCACGGCAAGCGCGGAAGTGTTCGACTGTTGATAATGATCCGGCAGTGATCGGGTAAACGGAGTGATAGACGCTCGATAAAATACTGAATATCATCAGCACTATCGGTGCGATCATATTCGTCCAGAATCAGGAAAAAGTATTCTGTTGAGAGTTCGCTCAGATCGCGTGTGAAGGCGTCAAGTAGGGCATTTATATCACTGCCCGCACCGGGAAGCAGCTTCATGGTGTGTCGCCCGAACGTCGAATGTTGTGCGCCCATGCTGTGAAGTATGCCAGCGATAAAGGCATCCAAGTTAATATCATCAGGACCGGATGCATGATAATATGCGCGGCAGGAAGGATCGTTTAACAGATGCGCGACCAATACGGAACGATATCTGCTTTGGGGGTGCAGCAAGATCAGGCGTGTGTTGTGAGCCTGTTCGGTGAGTGTCTGGTATGCTTCCGCGATGGCACGGTGCAATTTCATCGTCCTGAACGCTCCATAAAATTAAGGCTCGATCCTGCACTCTAACGAATTCCTTAATCTTGTTCTTCCAGAGTGTACTATTCTTCCACTTACAACACAACGGACACGATTCTAATGTATGACGAAAGAACGACTTTGCAAAAGCCGCCCCGAACATTCGGTATCTCACTCGCCATTGTGTTGAGCGTATTTCTCTTTTCGGTGATTCCGTTTTTGCAGATTGCTGTACTCGGACTTATCCAGTACCGCACGAGCGGAATCGGGCTTATTGATGGCGGAACCGATACCCCGATCGCGGTTGGAGCAAGTTTTGGCGGCGTATCGAACGAGTTCTTGATCGTTCAAGCGCTGTTTGGCGCTGTGTTTCTTGTAATCGCATTTTTCGCTTGGCGCGGACGCCCCAGTTCTATACGCGCGATCTTGATCGTGAGCGTGCTGCTGCTGACCGGATTTTACGTGTGGGATTCGGTTACGGCAATCTTTACCCCACCTGATCCCCAAGATGGGCTAGACGCCGGAGGACCGATTCGGACAGTGCTCCATCTGCTGCGATTGGCTGGAAATCTGCTTGTGCCGCTGTATGTGTTGTGGTATCTCAACCGCGCTCCGGCGCGAGCGTTCTTTCGAGGGGCATACTTGCCAGAAGCCGAAATCAGCACTCAGGAGGAGTGAAAAGCCTTACTCCTCCTGAGTGCTGCACTGTTAACCAGCATTTACGGAGGCGTTCGCCTTTTTCTGCGCGCGTTCTCTCATTTCAAGTTCGATCAGTTCGCGTCGTAGGGTCTTTCCGACGACGGATTTAGGCAGCGCGTCAACAAAGGCAAAGCGCGTTGGAACTTCGTAGCGGCTCAGATATTTGAGACAGTGGGCGACGAGTTCTTCGGGGGTTGCTGCACAGTCCGGGCGAAGGACAATCCAGCCCTTCAGCATTTCCTGCCCTTCTTTTTCCTCGTGCGGCACACCTGCGACCGCACATTCGAGGACAGATGGATGTTCCGCCAGTACTTTATCGACCTGAACCGGATACACATTGAAGCCGCCGATCAAGACCATGTCTTTCTTTCGGTCAACAATGTAGAAATAGCCGTCTTCGTCCATCCGCGCGATATCACCCGTGTACAACCAGCGCTTGCCATCTGCGTGAACGCGCAGCGATTTCGCGGTTTCTTCCGGTTGATTGTGATATCCCGTCATGACCTGAGGACCAGACATCAACAGTTCGCCGACTTCGCCCACAGCAACTTCGGTTATACCATCATCTAGGCTGACGATTTTGCAATCCAGATCGGGGAATGGCAGTCCGATTGACCCGGTGCGGTTTTCGCCGAGTACCGGATTGGCATGGGTCGCGGTTGGGGTTTCGCTCATCCCATAGCCTTCTAACAGCTTACCACCGCTCAACTGTTCAAAAGTGCGCTTGGTGACTGCCGGAAGCGGTGCAGATCCGCTCATGCACACGCGGATTGATTTCAAACTCACTTCACCGGATTTGACACGGGCGTGATTATTGATGCCGTTGTACAGCGCAGGAACGCCCATAAACAGCGTTGGCTTGAATGTCTGGATGGTATCAACCACATCGTCGATATCGCGCGCGTTTGGCACCAAAACAATTCGCGCTCCCAAACTCATCGCAAAGCCAACGACGGTCACCAAGCCGTAAACATGGAAGAACGGAATCGCGCCGAGAAAGACCTCATTGGAGCTAACTGCTGCATTACTGCCATTGAGCAGAATCGCTTTGGATTGGATGATGTTGGCAACAACCGCTTTGTGCTGCGATGCGGCGGCTTTTGAAACGCCGGTCGTGCCGCCCGTGTATTGGAAGATCGCGAGATCGTCACCCGTGACGCTGATGTTTGGTTTTTTGCCCGCGTGTTTGGTCAGAATGTCTTGCAGCCACACATCACCCGATTGCAGCGTGGACAGCGCGTGACCTGTCTTTTTCTCTTTTGCGATTGTGAAAAGCGTCCGCGCCAACCCGGGAAGATATTCCTTCACATTTGTGGCGATGATCGTTTTGACCTGCGTACGCGGCTGAATCTCTTTGAGCATGTTGTAGAACAACGTTAACGTAATGACGAATGCTGCGCCGCTGTCATTGATCTGGAACTGCATCTTTTCGGCGGGGTAAGTGGGATTGGTTGCAGCAACGACTCCACCTGCCTTGAGAACGCCGTAGTAGGAAATGATAAACGAGGCGGTGTTGGGCATAACCAACGCAACCCGATCCCCTTTTTTCAATCCCATCTCGATCAGTCCGACGGCGAGCGCATCAGATGCCGCATCAACTTCCGCGTAGTTCAACGATTTGGCGATACGTCCAGCGACTGGAACATGAGTCTGCGTGACGAGTGCAATGTTAGATGGGAACTTTTGAGCAGCTTCATGGAGGAATTGAAAAAGCGGAATGTTTGGATAAGGATGCAGACTGGCGGGAACACCGGAGTCATAGTGTTTCAACCACGGACGATCGGCATAAGTGACCATCTAAATCTCTCCCCAAAAAACGACAAAGTTCCTTTAATCGAATGAGGGTTTAGTTTAGTTTCTGTGCTCCTCCATGTCAAAGATTGTTCACGTTAAGCCCATGCTCGCCAAGCGCTTGGAATGGGAACAACTTTCCCTTGTTTTTCGATGCATACATGCTTGGTTGTTGCTGTGACGAGAATATCGCCAGTCGCTTGCTCGCGTACTTCATAGCCAAATGTGATCTGCCGGCTCTTGATCTCTTCAATCCATGTGCGGATGACGACGATCTGATCATAGAGCGCTGGCTTGATATACCGCGCATGGACTTCGGCAACGAGCAAGAAATAACCATCCTTCTCGATTTCGGCGTAGGGTTTCCCGCGTTCGCGCGCATAGTCGCTGCGACCTGCTTCAAACCATACGATATAGTTCGAGTGATGGACAACACCCATCGCGTCGGTTTCGGCATACCGGACACGGATCGGTGTTTCGGATGTATAACGCTCAGAAGAAGTCACACACAGCCCTTTCAAGTTGATGAGAATTTGTCATCAAATTCTCATACAGACACATCATAATCAACCTTCATCGAACTCACCAGAGGGGAAGGGACGGTTATGCGTAATCGAATGGTATTGATCGTGATGATTGTCATGGTCTTTGTGTTGAGCGCCTGTGGAGGCGCGTCACCCACCGAACAACCTGCTCCAACAGATGTACCTACGAACGCCCCTACTGAGTCTGTTCCAGAAGTCGCCACCGAGGAAGCACCTGTGGTTGAGCCGACGGATGAATCCACGGAAGCCAGCACCGAAGAATCTCCGGCATCTGGTGTAACGATTGCGCGCGTGTCGTTCCCACAGACATCTGCCCGGTCGGGTCCCGCCACAAGTTTTGAGGCTGTTCTACGCGTTTCCGTCAATCAGGAATTCCCGGTGATCGCCCAAACGGGTGAAGGGACGAATGTCTGGTATCTGGTTGATATTGGCGACGGTCAAACAGGGTGGCTGTGGTCGAACGTAGTCACGATCATTCCGGAAGGTGCAGTTATCGAAGCGGCAGCAACCGTTCCTGCTCCGTAAGTAAGATAAACGGGGCATATATGTGCCAGTATGCCCCGTTTTGATCGGCACTGTTTGGGTTAGCGCTCCTGATGGCGGCGGCGTAGTTCCGCTTCAACATCCTCAAGCGGAATGTTTAGCTGTGCCATCAACACCAGCGTGTGATAAAACAGGTCAGCAAGTTCTCCGATTTGCTCCTCACGTCCTTGACCCAATGCTGCAACGATGACTTCGGTCGCTTCTTCGCCTACTTTTTGAGCGATTTTGTTCACGCCTTTGGTAAACAGCTTGTTGGTGTAGCTGTCATCGCGTGGATTTGCCTTCCGATCCGCGATGATCGCTTCGAGTTCATTGAGCATAGCGCCCATTCAATTACCCTCCAATTCCCGATAAAAGCAGGAGATTTCTCCGGTGTGGCATGCAGGTCCTGCCGAATCAACGGTGATCAGCAGGGTATCGCCGTCGCAGTCCACATAGATATGCTTCACTTTCTGCACATTGCCCGATGTTTCACCTTTGTGCCACAGCGCTTTACGACTGCGACTCCAAAAGACGGTTTCACCGATTTCACGAGTCCGTGCCAGCGATTCTCGGTTCATATAGGCGAGCATCAAAACCTGATGTGTCGCTGCATCCTGTACGATTGCAGGAACTAGTCCACGTTCATCCCAATGGATTGCATCACTTCCTGTGGTTTCAAGAGGAATCATGCGCGCTGCCATCCTGTCAAGCGGACAGGAACATCCTGCTCATCGAGATACTGCTTTAAATCCCCAATGCGAATTTCGTTGTAATGGAATAGCGTCGCCGCGAGTGCCGCATCTGCACCGCCAATCTTGAGCGCATCCCGAAAATCCGACATTTTGCCCGCGCCGCCGCTGGCGATAACAGGGATGGAGACGCTTTGGGCAATCGCAGCGGTCAGGTCGAGATCATAGCCTGCTTTCGTGCCATCTCGATCCATGCTGGTGAGTAGAATTTCACCCGCGCCGCGCGCCTCAACTTCTTTTGCCCACGCAACGGCTTCGTGTTCTGTTGGAATGCGCCCGCCGTTGACATGCACAACCCAACTGCCATCCACAAGACGCGGATCGATAGCGACGACGATACACTGACTGCCGAACGCCCATGCACCTTGATTGATGAGTTCCGGATTCTTGACTGCCGCGCTGTTGATCGAGACTTTATCCGCGCCAGCGAGCAGTGTTTCGCGCATATCGTCTACGGTGCGGATACCGCCGCCGACACAGAAGGGGATAAACAGCGTATCAGCGACACGGCGCACCATATCGAGCGTCGTTTTGCGGTTTTCGTGTGAGGCGGTGATATCGAGAAAGACAAGTTCGTCCGCGCCTTCGCGGTCATAAACTGCCGCTTGTTCGACCGGATCGCCTGCGTCCCGCAAGTTCACAAAGTTGATTCCCTTAACGACGCGCCCATTCAGCACATCCAAGCAAGGGATGATTCGTTTTGCCAGCATCGTTTAGTTTGCTCCCGCCGCCAGCGCGTCTGATAAGCTGATTGTTCCCTGATAAAGCGCCATGCCGATCACCGCGCCTGCGACCGTGCCGCTTGTTGCCAACCGCCGGATTTCATCGATAGAAGCGATTCCGCCCGATGCGATCACCTGCAAACCTGTTTCCTGACCCAGCCGGATGGTGGCATCAACCGCTGAACCTGACAGCGCACCATCGCGGCTGACATCGGTAAACAGCGCGTGAATGACTCCGCGCTCCCGCATCAGTTGACCGAGTTCGATCGGGGTAATTTCGCTGACCCGACTCCATCCGTGCGTTGTCACTTTGCCGTCACGGGCATCTAAGCCGACACATACACGATCCGTACCGTATTTCTCAATCGCATCTGTGACCAATTCAGGATTTTGTATTGCCACCGTTCCCAAAACGATCCGCGACGCGCCCGCGTTGATCGCCCGCTGCATATCATCCGTTGTGCGTAATCCGCCGCCAAACTGTACCTTTATGCTTAACTTGGCGACAGAGTCCAGCACGCGCAGATTATCGTTGGCGTTCGCAAATGCGCCATCTAAATTGACCATGTGTATCCACTGCGCGCCTTGATCAATCCATCGCTGGGCGGTCGAGATCGGATCATCGCTGAAGATGGTTTGCTGCGCGGGATCACCTTCGCGTAGACGAACGACTTTTCCGCCGCGTACGTCAATCGCCGGATAGATGATCATGGGACAATCTCCAAAAAGTTGGTGAGGATTTGCAGACCGGTCTGCTGGCTTTTTTCCGGGTGAAACTGCACACCATAGATATTCTCGTGTTCGATTCCCGCTGTGAAATCGATACCGTAATTCGTACTCAGCGCAATATCTGCCGGATCAGCAGGGCAGCAGTAATAGCTGTGAACGAAATAGGCGTAGCTGGCATCGGTCAAGCCGCGTGTGAATGCCGATTCGCGCCTCACTTGAACGTTATTCCAGCCCATATGCGGCACTTTCAAGTTCATCATGTGTGGAAACCGGGTGACATGACCCGGAAGCAGTCCTAATCCTTCATGTGTGCCCATTTCATCGCTGGACTCAAAGAGGAACTGCATCCCCAAACAAATGCCGAGATACGGCGTGCCGGTAAGCACCGCTTCCCGAATGGGCTGGACGAGATTCTGCTCTTTGAGCTTGATCATCCCCGCGCCAAACGCGCCAACCCCGGGGAGGATGATCTTTTCTGCTCCTTTGAGTTCATGAGGGGCGCGCACGATACGCATACTTTCCACACCCAAGTAATCGAGTGCGTGGATCACACTGCGTAGGTTGCCAGCCCCATAATCGATGACGGCAAGCATGGGATGATTCCTCCAAACAAAAAATCCCCGCGTTGGTGCGGGGATTCAATCGAGCCAGAGAGGATAAAACCGATCAGGCGCGCGCCAGCACCAATCCCGCATGGGGAATGCTCAAATGGTGATGCTGGTGATGAAAACGGCGCATGATTAAAACCTGTTTGTGGTCAGGATTGCGGCAGTATAGCGACGGGTGGGGTCTATTGTCAACCTTCTGGCAAACGTTACAATCGCTGATACCAGCAGAATGCACACGATGGGGTAGGGCATGCAGCAGTTTGTGATTGAAGGCGGTCACCGCCTTTCCGGAACGATCAAAGCGAGTGGCAACAAAAATGCGGCGCTTAAGATGCTGCCCGCATGTCTGCTGACCGATGAACCCGTGATCCTGCGGAACATGCCGGATATTGGTGATATTCGCACGCTGATCGACATCATGCGTAAGCTCGGCGTCGAAATCACATGGTTGGATACTTCGACGCTGCATGTTCACGCGAAAAACATCATCTCAACATCGATTGATGCCCAGCTTGCCGGAAAACTGCGCGCCAGTTTTGTCATGGCGGGTCCGATGCTTGGCAGAATGCGGCGGATTTTTCTGCCTGTTCCGGGCGGTGACGCGATTGGTGAGCGGCGGCTGGATATGCACATCCATGCGCTGCAAAAGCTCGGCGCAGAAGTGAGCTACGACGGCGGAGCGTTCACTATGCAGGCGGACTCACTGCATGGGGCGGATATTCTGTTCATCGAAGCAAGTGTGATGGCGACCGAAAACGCGATTATGGCGGCAGTGCTTGCGAAAGGCACGACGATTCTACGAAATGCTGCCAGTGAGCCGCATGTGCAAGATCTATGCAATATGCTGGTGAGTTTAGGTGCACAGATCGAAGGTATCGGCTCAAATCGGCTGACAATCACGGGGGTTGATCGACTGCACGGGGGAGAGGCGCGGATCGGCGCTGACTTTATGGAGGTTGGCAGCTATATCGGCGCAGCAGTGATGACGGGCGGCGAAATCCTGATTCAAGAGGCTGACCCGCATTATCTCGATATGATCGCGCTGATTTATGAGCGACTCGGCGTGCGCTGGGAAGTACGCGGACAAGATATTTATGTTCCATCAGCGCAGGCGATGACGATCATTCCTGACCTCGGCAATCGCATTCCGATCATCAAAGCGCAGCCTTGGCCCTCGTTTCCGCCCGATTTGATGAGCATTGCGCTCGTGATCGCCACACAGAGTGTAGGCACGGCGTTGTTTCATGACTGGATGTATGAAAGTCGGTTTTTCTTCACGGATAAGCTGGTACGGATGGGAGCGCGTATCACACTGTGCGATCCGCATCGTGTACTGGTGCAGGGTCCTGCCGCGCTTCACGGCATGGCGAACATTACCAGCCCGGATATACGCGCCGGAATGGCGCTGCTGCTCGCGGCGCTTGCTGCGAAAGGCGAAACTCGCATCGCCAATATCCACCAGATCGACAAAGGTTATGAGCGTGTTGAAGAAAAATTGGTTGGATTAGGCGCAAATATGGTGCGGATCAACGTGGGAGAACTGCCGGAGGAGATTGGCGCACTGCTTTAGGGTTGAGCGCGTGTACCACGTACCCGTGTATCGCCTTCGCGCCGGGTGAGTCCAAGCGTATCCAAGTGTTCGAGTAGGGCGATTGCATACTTGCGAGATGTGCCGAGTCGATCGCGTACTTGACTCGCCGTAACACTCCCAAACTCGTCCAGCAGTGCGTTTATGCCCGAAACCATCTCGTTATACGCGGATCGGGTGAAAATCACGTCGGATTGAACGTATATTATTTCATCGAGTTCGATGAGCGCGTGCAGCACATCATCACCGACGAGTGCCGCCGCATCTGTCGTTGATGGTGGTGCATACGGCGTCGCGCGCATCTGTTCCAGCAACCGATCGACGGCGGTCTGTTGTGCCGGAGAAAAACGGATTTTGTGATCGGCAAAGTAGACGATTTTCCCGTCTTGAACAATGCCGCTCACGGTTTCGAGCAGAACATTCAACGATGCACTCTTAATCCCCAAACGACTGCGGAGTTCCTCACGTGGCATCCCTCGTTTCAGCGGATTTACTTGATGGAACTGCTCAACTATATTTTGCAGGGTTCGGGCGAGTATTTCCCAGCGTGAAAACGCTAAAAAAGTTCCGTCGCTGAATTCGATCAGCAGATGTTCATCAAGTGCTGCCATGATTGCCGTTTCGAGCGACACATCGTCGAAATCGGTCAGCTTTTTCAGAGATGCGCGTTTGAGCGGCTCAGGTGCGTCTGCGGCTTGCGCGAGACGCTGCGCGGGTGATCCCTGTACACGAAGACGCAAGCGCTCAATGACGCCATCTTGAAAGCGTTTCCATTTGTCCTCTGGCAGTGGATCAACAACCACACCGCCACCGATTGTTTCACCGGGCGAAGGATAACGCGCAATGAATCGATCACCTTCGATGGCGGCTATCGGCGCATCCAGCTTAAGTTGAAGCCATGCTTCTTCACCGGGCGGGAGTTCTTCATGTGTTAGCAAGCGCACCCGCGCCGTTGTTTCGGCTGTGCCGACGAACAACTTGATCTCTGCATTGTGCTTGAGCGGTCGTGATGCGTCCGCGAGATGGCGAAAGTGCACATCGATCAATGTGGTAGGCGTAATAGCGCCGGGTTTACTCAGAACACTACCGCGCAGAAGCTCTTCTTTATCGATTCCGCTCACATTGACCGCGGCTCGACTGCCGGGGTATACGATCTCGACATTCTGGCGATACGATTGCAACCCGCGTATACGTCCGCGCTGACCGCCGGGTTGCTGCTCAACTTCGTCGCCTTGCTTGAATATGCCGCCTGTCAACGTGCCCGTGACGACAGTGCCGAATCCACTCATGGTAAACACGCGGTCGATCGGCAGACGCGGCGCATTCCCGGTCGGACGCGAAGGTAGATCGTGCAGAAGTTCTGCGATCGCTGTAAAAAGGGCGGGAATGCCTTCGCCCGTAAGGGCAGAGACATGCACGATCGGCGCATCAACGAGGCTGGTATTGGCGATCGTCTGGCGGATATCATCTTCAAGCAGATACAGTAATTCAGCATCGCCGCCGAGCGTGTCGATTTTGGTCAGGACGATCAATCCGTTTTCGATGCTGAGCAGATCAATGATCGCCAGATGTTCGCGCGTTTGCGGCATTACGCCTTCATCAGCGGCGATCACGAATAAAACCGCGTCGATTCCGCCAATTCCGGCGAGCATATTTTCGATGAAATCACGATGACCGGGAACATCTACCACACCGACGGTCTGCCCGTTGGGGAGCGAAAACCACGCGAAACCGAGGTCAATCGTCATTTCGCGGGCTTTTTCTTCGGCAAGCCGATCAGGATCGATACCTGTGAGCGCTTTTACGAGCGTGGATTTGCCATGATCAACATGTCCCGCCGTACCGAGCACACGGTTCGGCAGGCGGGGGAGTGGTGGTATCGTCATTGGCTGTGATCGGTTCAGGGCGCGCCATTGCTGCTGCCGCTGTTCCCCGGCAGATTGGGTACGGATGCACCGCTGTCATGATCTGAGATCAGCTTTTGATAGCGATCACGGTACATTTCGGCGCGTTCGCGTTCGAGACTCCATAAACGGTTAATGGCATCCTGAAGCGGCGCAAATCCCGCCTGAATATCTGCCAGTTGTTTGGCATAGCGCTCAAACTCTTTGTCGTGCAGCCGCCATACTTCATCGTTGGAAAGATTAAACTGCTTCCAACGCTTCTGATCTTCACCGCGCCAGTCATTCCATTCGGTGCGGAAACGCTCCTCGCTCAAACGCTGCGATTCCGCGACTTCGTTGATGCGCCGTTCCAACCGATCGCCGATGCGCTGGAAATCTTCAATGATGCGCTTCATTTCGCGGTACGCTTCCGCCCACGTTTCGAAGCGCTCCATATTGCGCTGCATCGCACTGTTTTGATCGCCAAACTGCTTGATTAAATCGTCAACCTGACGGTCGCGGTTTTGCATAAGCAGCGTTTGCTGATCGATAAACTGTTGAATCCCTTCGCGGCGTTCACGTTCACCATTCTGTACTTCGGTGATCTTGCGTTCGTTACGCAGCGAGAGGTCTTCGATCAAGGCGAGTTTCGGCTTGATACTTTCGAGCGCTTTGCGGAGTTCCGGCAGTTCTGATTCGAGTTCACCGACACGGCGTGAATCAGATCGGCGCTGTTCTTCGAGGAACGCGAGACGGCGATCCGGGTCTTCCATTCGCTTGAAAAGTTCATCAACGCGCTGTTGAAGGAGCGCGACTGTTGTCGCGATTCGGTCTTTTTCAGTGCTGATCGCCGGGAGTTCGGTTGTTTGGCGCTCAAGCCTGCTGAGTTTATCCGTCAATTCACGTACGGGGCGCGTAATCGCGTCTCGTGCGAGTTCATTTCGCCGTTCTAGCTCACGTTCGGCAGTCAGGCGCTTCGCTTCAAGGCTTTCCACCAACTGCTGCATTTCTTTCCGCAGTTGATCCGCCATTTCATTTTCACGAGCGCTGCCGGCAAGCTGACCGCGTAGGGTTGTCTGCTCACTCTCCATGCCCGTAACGCGGCGGGTGAGCATTTCCATCGTTTCCTGCTGCTGCGCGAGACGTTCTTGAAGTGTGGCAATCGTCGCCTTATCACGGCGGCGTTCTTCGTCAAGCCATTCGATTAAGCGCGCCGCCTGATTGATGTCCATCATATGCCTAAATGTCCTTTTTAACTCTGCGGCAGACACGCGCGGATTATAACACAACCCGCCATTGGCAAAACGGTTTACAATGACATGGTTTCAACGTGAGGATTGAATGGCAATGTATCTCGATCGGGAGCAGTTGGAGCAACAAGAACAGGCGCATCTTGCGCCGTATGCGCTGTGCAGCCGCGAGAGCAGAGGACGTCAGTATCCTCAGGAAGAGCCGCGCTATCGCACTGCTTTTCAGCGTGATCGTGACCGCATCATTCATTCGGCGGCATTCCGGCGGTTGGAGTACAAAACTCAGGTATTTGTCAACGATGAGGGCGATTATTATCGCACGCGGTTGACCCATACACTGGAAGTCTCGCAGTTAGGACGAACGATCGCACGTGCGCTGCGCGTGAACGAAGAACTGGTCGAGGCGATTTGTTTAGCGCACGATCTAGGACACCCTCCATTCGGGCATGCAGGAGAAGAGAAGCTCGACGCGTTGATGCGCGAACACGGTGGGTTTAATCACAATCACCAGAGCTATCG
>CALBRY010000459.1 GCA_937927665.1 uncultured Chloroflexota bacterium | reverse complement strand
GGCTTCGCCGTCATAGCGGTGTGCGACTGCTTCCATATCTTCGCCGTGCATCTCCTCACCGGTGTGGCAGGCGACACAAGACATCCGCTCGCGGAAATGTACATCGCTTGGGTAGCCTTCGTTCAGCCCGTAATACTCGTTCTGAACACGGCTTCCGTGACACGCGGTACAGGTGCCGCTCATGGGCGGAGTTTCCACAAAGACATGACCTTCCAGCAAACCGCCGCCGACCGAGTTTGGTTGGCTCACATGGCAGTCGCCGCATGTCGCATGGCAGTTATTACAATGGAATGATTCAACCGTTTCGATTTCGTCGTGAAGCTCAGGCGAACTGCGCGCATAAATCGCGGCATCATAGCCCGCAAGATCGGTGTGCAGACTGCCCATGCTGTCCGGTGCGACATCGGGGTGACACTCGCCGCAGGTTTCGACTGCTTCTACGGCAGGGCGTTCTATCAAGCCGTCGTGTGCAAGCGTCATATCATCTACCGCTTGCCCGGCATGACACTGTGTGCAGTTGATCAGCGAATGCACGTCGCTGGCATACGTTTCGGCGTCAATCCAGACGCGCTCCCATGGCTCACGCGGAGCCACGGTGCCGCCTCAGCCAGGACCGGAGGACAATGCCTCCGGGGCTTCCTCCTCGACCGCAAGCGTCACCAACCGTTCTTGATCCGTGTGGCAATCAAGACAAGCAGTGTCAGTGAACGGCTCGGCGGTTTCAAGTGGATCAACACTCACCACCCGAATCGCGTTTTCGGTTGGGGTCGGCGGCGGAGAATCCGCGCGCGGTTGAAGGGTGGGTGTCGGGGCGGCGGATGCGCAGTTGGCGATAACACCGGCTGCGAACATCGACACACCGACGAAAAGGAGATGTCGGCTGCGAATCATTTAAGGTATCTCCGTTTATGCGAATACATGCATAAAGCGGACACGCACTATGCACTTCGTTTGTGTTTATTCTCACAAGTGCCACTATAGTGGGACAATGATCTCTATCATGGTTTATCGGTGATGTTCATCGGACATCCCGTAAGTGATGTAAAGAATGTACGGGTCGCGTTGTCTAGACCTCGTATCGACACAACATTGAAGGAATCCAACCGAATGACCAACCCAACCATCGTGATGTACGGCGCGACATGGTGCAAAGACTGCAAACGCGCAAAGCAATTTCTTGGAACCCATCACATTCCTTATCAATGGGTGAATATCGCTGACGACACCGCCGCGATGGCATTGGTCGAAAAACTCAATAACGGCAACCGCAGCGTGCCGACGATCTTATTCCCCGATGGCAGCGTGCTGGTTGAACCCTCCAACGCCGAGCTTGCTACCAAACTTGGGCTGCACACCCGCGCCAATCATCGTGATTACGATGTTGCGATCATCGGCGGTGGTCCGGCAGGGCTGACAGCGGCGATTTACACCTCCCGCGATGGGCTGGATACGCTCGTGATCGATAAATCGGCGCTCGGTGGACAGGTGACGACCTCGCAGCGGTTGGATAATGTGCCGGGGTTTGATGAAGGAATTTCCGGGGAAGTTTTTGGTCGCCAGCTTACGCATCAGGCGCAGCGCTTCGGCGCGGAAACGCTCGAAGCGCAAGATGTGACCGACATTGTGAAAAATGGCGACCGGATCAGCATCACGACCGCCAGCGGCGATGTTTACAGCGCACGCGCCGTCTTGATCACCACCGGAACACATTACCGCCGTTTGGGTGTGCCGGGAGAAGAAGAACTGATCGGCATGAACATCCATTTCTGCGCGACATGCGATGGCGCATTCTATAAAGACAAGAATGTGCTGGTGGTCGGCGGCGGAAACAGCGGTGTCGAAGAAAGCCTGTTTTTGGCAGATTTCGTCAAGTCGGTGACGATTGTCGAATTTTTGCCGAATCTCAAAGCAAGCCCGTACTTGCAAGAAAAGCTGAAAGAACGCACCAATATCACCGTGCTGACGAACCACGCCGTCAAGGAGTTCATCCGCACACAGGATAATCGTCTCTCAGGCGTCACCCTCGAAGATCGTGCGACGAACGAACAGCACACGATTCACCCCGATGGCGCGTTTATCTTCGTCGGACTTTCACCGAATACCGGATTCCTGCCGCAGACGATTACACGCGATCAATGGGGTTTCCTGATGACCGACGCCTCGCTCATGACCTCGATTCCCGGTGTTTTTGCTGCCGGAGATGTGCGCGCCGGAAGCACCAAGCAGATCGCATCGGCGGCGGGTGAGGGCACAACTGCCGCGCTCATGATCCGGCATTATCTGGAACAGCTTGACGAAAGCCGAATGACCATCGAACGGCAGGCTGTAATGACAAAGTAATAAAGTAAACACGTATAAAACCCCCATTTTTTGGAGGCATTCATCGGAATGCCTCAACATTTATCGACTCGATCCGTATACTGTGGTGTACTTAAGCCAAAAGGTAACACTGCAGGTAACCTATGACCGATACACATTCGCAAATTCAGGTTGCGCCAACCCCCACTGTGGGGCTAACCGAAACAGGCGCTTGGTGGGCGGTAAGCGCCGATCAGGTGGTAGAACACCTCAAGACCGATCCCCTGCGCGGTCTATCACAGGCGGAAGCCGATAAGCGCTTCCGTGAAACAGGCGGAAACACCTTCCCCGAAAAAGAAAAAGAAGGTCTGCTGGCGAGCATCCTCGAAGGATTCACCGATCCGCTGGCGCTCGTCTTGATCATTGCCGCCATCCTCAGCGCGGTGATCGGCTTGGTGAACGGCGAACCGGAAGAACTTCAACAGGCGGCGTGGATCATGGGGATCGTGATCTTTATGACGCTTGTCGGCTTCTACACGGATTACATCGCTGATCGCGAAATGGACAAGCTCAAAAAGCTGCAAGTAGACGAAGCGACCGTTATCCGTAACGGCGAACGCAAACGCATTCCCGCGTCAACACTCGTCGCGGGCGATATCGTCGATCTGGGGCAAGGGGATCGTGTTCCGGCTGATGCCCGTGTGTTGACGGCAAGTAACGCCGTCGCCAACGAGCAGTTATTCACCGGCGATCCGTACGACATCGACAAGAATCATTCGCTGATCCTTGACCCGGAAACACCGCTCGGTGAACGCGCCAACATGGTGATGGGCGGCACCTACTTGACCGCTGGCACGATGCGCGCCGTTGTGACAGGCGTCGGTGTTAAGAGTGAACTCGGCAAAATCTGGGAACTCGTCACGACAGATGACGAAACCGAAACACCGCTTCAACAGCAGCTTTCACAGTTAGGGAAAATGCTCCTCATCGGCACATTGATCGTGTGCGTGCTGGTTGTCCTGATCTACATCATCTTTCAAGGCTACCCGATTCTAGAAGCGCTCGTCGTCGCCGTTGCGCTGGCGATCGCGTTTATCCCCGAAGCGTTGGGGGCGATCATCTTGATCGCGCTGGCGCTGGGTGCGCGTGAAATGGTGCAGAAAAAGACCATCATCCGCGATAAGTACGCCGCTGAAGGTTTAGGATCGGTCAGCATCATTTGTACCGACAAAACCGGAACGATCACCTACGGCAACATGACCGTGACCCATCTATGGGGATTCGGCATCGGCGAGCAGAAGGTGGATCGCATCAGTTGGAGCGAAACCGCGCCCGATCTGGAACGAATGCTGCACATCATCAAGTATGCGAACAATCTGCGCGATAGCACCGACGACGCGCTTGGGCGCTTGCTCCGTGACGCCGGACAGCCGATCACACCGGAACTGCGCGAATTTCGGCGCGGTGAGATTCCCTTCAACAGCAAGCGTAAGCGGATGTCAACGCTTGATGCACTGGCAGAGGACAAGCTGATTTTGCACGTGAAGGGTGCGCCCGGACTGATGCTTGATCGCTGTTCGCATTATCTCGTCAACGGCGTGACTGAGCCGCTGACTGAGACGGAATTGGTGAAAATTCGTGGGCAGCTTCTCCGCTTTGAACGCGAAGGCTACCGCGTGTTAGCGCTGGCGTTTCGTCCGTGGACAGAACCTCACACCGACATCAACGACGATCACGAGGTGGGGCTGACTTTCGCTGGCTTGGTCGCTATCTCTGACCCTGCCCGTCCGGAAGTGAAAAACACGATTGTTCAGCTTCGCCGCGCCGGTGTTGCCGTCAAGATGATCACCGGAGACAGTGCCGAAACCGCCCTTTCGATCGCCCGTGATGTCGGACTTGTTCCGGCGGGAACAGGCACAGAAGTCGTGATCGACGGTATTCAGTTGGAGCAGATCGCCCGCGCTGCCTCCTCCAATCGCAAAGAGGGCATGTCGATTGTCGACTCCTTGAGCGAGGAGCACATCCGCAAGATCGCGTCGGGTGTGGTGTTCTCACGCGTGACGCCGGAAGATAAAGTCGTCATCGTCGGGGCGCTGCGCCGTAGTGGTGCGCTTGTAGCGATGGTCGGCGACGGCGTGAATGATGCGCCTGCCATTAAAGAAGCGAACGTCGGAATCGCCATGTCCACCGGAACAGAACTCGCCAAATCGGTGAGTAAAGCGGTACTGACCGGAACATATGAAGCGATTTCCAGCGCTGTACAGGTCGGACGCACGATTTTGCACCGCGCACGTCTGTATATTCATGCGCTTTTGAGCACCAACGGCGCGGAAGTCGGCATTTTCATCGTCGCGGCGATCATCGGTCTTCCTACGCCGCTCACCGCGATTCAGCTTCTCGTGATCAACCTGTTGGGCGACTCATGGCTGAGTATCGCGCTGGCGACGGAAAAAGAAGAACGCGACGTAATGGAACGTCCGCCGCGCAAGGCAGATGAGCCGGTCATCACACGCTATATGTGGTTCAGCATTGGACTTCAAAGCGTGGTTGCCACAATCATCATGTTGATTGCCTTCCTGCTGGCGCGCCAAGCGACTGACGAGATGGGATTAGCGACTGACAGCGCACTGGCGCTTTCGATCCAGCAAACCGCGATCTTCATCACCTTCATGGTGCAGAAGATTCTGCGAAGCGCGTTTACTGCCCGCAGCCTGAAAGATAACCTGTGGGAGATCGGCTTCTTTAGCAACAAGTGGAGCTTGATCGCGGCGGGGATCACCGTCGTGATCGCGCTGGTGGCGATTTATGTGCTGCCCGTCGGCATGACGGCTGTCCCGAATACGCTGCTGCCGCTCCTATTCGTACTCGGCATTGTGCCGCCGTTCGTTGAAGAAGTCGTCAAGTTCGTCAATAAGCGTGTACTGCGCCGCGATACTGTCAAGGTTGCGCCAGCAGTCAGCTAGTAAACTGCGCCGCCGGACAAATAAAAAACCCGCCTGTCTGATAGTTAACAGGCGGGTTTTTTATTTGTGGAACGTTGTGAGTTAGTCCGCCGCACCCGTGTAAGCATTCGCGCCGTTGCTGGATTCGTGCGGCTTCTGCTCGACTGCTGCCGGGGGAATATGCGTATTCATCAGATCGCGCAGATGCTCCAGCGGAGCTTCTTCAAAGTTGCCGCCATCTTGCACCAGCCCATCGAGCTTGCGCCAGAACCGTTCTGTATCAAAGCGGTTGTGCCACGTATCCAGCTTGATAATGTGCGGGTGGATCGTGTCCGTCGGGTTTTCCGATGGATCATAGAGTTCTTCGTGGAGTTTCTCGCCGGGGCGGATGCCTGTGAATTCGATTGGAATATCGATGTAAGGACGCAAACCGCGCAGACGGATCATCCGTTCGGCAAGTTCGACCACGCGCACGACTTCGCCCATCTTCAAGATGAAAATATCGTCGCGGTTGGTCAAGCAGGCGGCATGAATGATCAAGTTGACCGCTTCGGGGATGCTCATAAAGTAGCGCGTCATCTCAGGATCGGTCACGGTGACAGGTCCGCCGTTCTCGATCTGCTGGTTGAACGTCGGCACGACGCTCCCGCGACTGCCCAACACATTCCCGAAGCGCACCGCTGTGAAGATCGTGCCGCATTCCGGTTCGGACGAAAGCGCATGCAGCAGGAGTTCACACACACGTTTGCTCGCGCCCATCACATTCGAGGGCTTGACCGCTTTATCAGTCGAAATCAAGACGAATCGTTCGACACCGTACTGCTTTGCTAATTCGGCAAGGTTGCGCGTGCCGCAGATGTTCACCCGCACTGCTTCACGCGGGTAGTATTCCATCATCGGCACATGCTTGTATGCCGCCGCGTGAAAGACCAACTGCGGGCGGTGTGCTTCAAACAAGCGCTGAAGCCGATCCGGCAGTGTGATATCAGCAAGCGCGGCGATCACGGTGACGGTGGGGTGCTTGGCGCTCAGTTCTATCGAAAGATCGTGCAAGCCGCTCTCGTTGTTGTCGATCAAGATCACTTTGGTCGGCGCATACAGCACAATCTGACGGCTGAGTTCCGAGCCAATCGAACCCGCTGCGCCCGTCACAAAGACGGTGCGGTTCATCACCGGACGCAGATCAACCGATTCATGGCGGGTGATCCGGCTGCGCCCGATCAAGTCTTCCGGCTGAATATCGCGCAGCATCGCGGCGCGATCATTGTTGTCAATTTGACCGTAGAAATCCGGCACGATTTTGATGCGCGCCGTTGTCTTTTCGCATTCTGTCAATATGGAGCGGAAATCGGAACCTGTTACGTTGTGCATCGCGACGATGATCAGATCAATCGCAAGGTCAGCCGCTAACCGCACAATATCCTCGCGCTTGCCCAATACGCGCACACCTTCGAGGATCATTTCCTGCTTATCGTCGTCGTCATCAATGAAGCCGACCACGACATACTTGTGACCTGCCGTGCGGTAGCGCAGCCGCATCGCCAGCGTTTGACCCGCTTCGCCCGCGCCGATGATCATCAAGCGTGACTGTGATTCGGGGAGCTGACCTTTCCAAACCGCACGCCAGCGCCACGAAAGCCCATACAAAAGTCTTGAGCGATAGCGCACCGCCACAAACGCGACCAGCGCGAACATGTGGGCGAATAAGATCACACTGATCGGCATCGGCTGATCGGCGGGCAGCAAGTTCATCACCAATGAGATTGCGGTGGTGGCTGTGACAGCGTTGATCAGGACGGTCACTTCATGACCGCTGGTGCGTGACCAAATCCGGCGGTACACGCCGAACAAATACATGAAGCCAATCATCCAACATGTGGTGAACGCGATAAAGTAGACACCCGTGAATAGATTGCGTTCGCTGATGAGTGACCGACCCAGTAGGGCGATCCCGTAGGCGCTCCAGAGAAGCAGTACGTCAACAATGGCGGCGCGAATGAATCGTTTGTGATATCCCGAGAACTTGAACTGCAGTCGATTGATCAGGCTCACTGAACCCCCTTATTGCCTGCGAGAATATCACCGGTTGGAAAATATCCCTCAAGCAGTCTATAACAACTGCCCGCCGCTTTTTACGTGAATGTCTGAGTCTTACCGGAACCGCACACTCATTATTGGCATCAATGAACAACGGGCGTTCTACACTTAGAAACTAGTTCTTAACCTTGCAATACGTTCTGCGGGTGATCAGCCTTGAAATGCCGTCCTCAAATCGTGCTTCACAAATCTTCGATGGGCTTGATACTTCCAGTCGGTATAATGAACGCGCATCGGGACATACTGCCAAATTTTATGTCCACATACACGCCGAAAATCGTCTGGAAGATGTTGTATTTCACATGTATTGTAAAGTAGCTTCATACCTGTGACAAGCCAGTGAACACAACGGATTGTTAGTCATTGTAAAAAATTCAAAGATTTATCGGAACTATCGGCAAAGCATTGTGTCCTATAACAGGATACATCAAGAATCAACGAAATGGAAACCTTTATGCAAACAAATGGGGATGCTTCCCCTAAATCTCGGTTGGTTGTGGTCATTCCGGCTTACAACGAAGAACGCTTTATCGGGAGCGTTGTCCTGAAAGTGCGCCAATTTGTTGAAACTGTGATCGTCGTCGATGACGGTTCGACCGATTCGACTCGTGAAATCGCACAAGCGGCGGGCGCAGTGGTCATCGTGCATGATCAAAACAGCGGCAAAGGACGCGCCTTGAACACAGGATTTAGCAAGGCGCGTGAGTACGATCCGGAAGTGGTGGTGACACTCGATGGCGATTGGCAGCATATGCCGGAGCAGATCGAACAGATCGCCGCGCCAATCCTGAAAGGCGATGCCGATATCGTCGTCGGGTCGCGCTATCTCAGCGGCGAAAGTGATGTTCCGGCGGCGCGTGTACTGGGGCATTGGGGATTTAACGCGCTCACAAACATCCTTTCCGGCGTCTCGCTGACCGATTCGCAAAGCGGTTACCGGGCGTTTTCGCCCCGCGCCGTCGCGGAGCTTTCGTTTAGTTCGCGCAGTTTTTCGGTCGAAAGCGAAATGCAGTTCTTGGCGCACAGCCATGAATACAAAGTCGTCGAAGTGCCAATCGTGATCCGCTATAACGACAAACCCAAGCGATCGGTGCTCAAACATGGGTTCACCGTGCTCGATGGACTGCTCGTGCTGGTGGTGCAGCACCGCCCGCTGCTGTTCTTTTCTATCCCCGGTGTGATCGCGTTGCTCATCGGGATGCTGGCAGGTATTGGCGTGATCATGAGCTACAACGCTTCCCAAACGCTGGCGATGGGATCGGCGCTGCTGTTCGTCCTCTTCATGCTGATGGGGTTGTTTTTTATCTTTACGGGGATCATCTTGTGGGCGCTTCGGGCGCTGATCGAACCGATTCAGCCCAATCGCTGAAAACTGAAGTTCTTTCTAATAGTCTTTATGTCCGTTGATACGCCCCGGTTATACGATTCGGGTATCGATGGGGGCGTAAAGGCATCACCATGAGTTACAAGGTTGAACGACTCTCCGACGTTCCGGCAATTCTGACAACGGTCTACAAAGATTTTGAGATCAACAATGAATTGGAGCAGATGAACCGCGACACGCTCGCAATTCTTGATCCTTCCGAAGTTCCGCTGTTCCTGATCACCGATTTTCAACTCGCGCTTGGTATTGACGACCTGTTTCAATCCGCAAGTACGCTGCGCCGGGAAAACTCGATCTGGAAACATCCGAATATCCGTCAGGTGATCGTTATTACCCCCGATCCCCTGCTGCGGCTGGCGGCACAGGGGATGAAATCGCCAATTTTGGGCGGTTTCAACATCAAGCTGTTCGATAGTGTTCCGGAAGCGCGGGCATACGTGCGATCACAGTCGAAGTGACGTGGTCGGATTGGGTGAAATGGCGCATCTAACGGCTGCGTATTGATGCAAAGATCGGTTGTCCACACATAGAGAGGACAGCCGCACATGGCAAACAGTAATCGCCCCGGTGGGGCACAGGAACAGCCGAAACCACCATTCCCCCAACAGGGACAGTCAAAACCGGGAATTGAGGCGAAAATTCAACCTCGCCCGGAATATCAAGCGCCGCTCTATCGCGGATCGGGCAAGCTGAATGGAAAAGCCGCCCTCATCACAGGCGGCGACAGCGGGATCGGGCGAGCCGTTGCCGTCCTATTTGCGCGTGAAGGTGCGAACGTGGCGATCGTCTATTTGCCGCAGGAGCAGATCGACGCTGACGAAACCGCACGCGCGATTGACCGCGAAGGACGCCGCGCTGTAATGATTCCCGGTGATGTCTCAAATGCAGACTTTTGTCGTCAAGCGGTCGAGCGAACAGTCCGCGAACTGGGGCGGCTTGATATTCTCGTCAACAACGCGGCGCACCAGCACAGCCAGCAGAGCATCCTCGATATCCCCGACGATCAATTTGAATACACGTTCCGTGTGAACATCTTCGGGTATTTCTACATGGCGAAAGCTGCCGTCCCGCATCTCAAACCCGGCAGCGCGATCATCAACACCGGATCGATCACCGGCTTGGAAGGATCAAGCCATCTGCTTGATTACTCAGCAACGAAGGGCGCGATCCATGCCTTCACCAAGTCGTTGGCGCAGCAGTTGATCGAAAAGAAAATTCGGGTCAATTGTGTCGCACCCGGTCCTGTGTGGACTCCGC
This sequence comes from uncultured Chloroflexota bacterium, assembly GCA_937927665.1. Taxonomy (GTDB): domain Bacteria; phylum Chloroflexota; class Anaerolineae; order Aggregatilineales; family Phototrophicaceae; genus Flexifilum. The sequence goes on along the minus strand of CALBRY010000459.1, from coordinate 13,097 downwards.
TAAATGTCAGCGATAGAACGCCGGATAAAGTCGCCGTATTCGGGCAGGATACGCCGATGAAGCGCCCCGCACAGCCCGAAGAAATCGCGCCATCGTTCGTATTTTTCGCATCCGAAGCCGATTCGAGCTACATCACAGGCGAAGTGCTGACTTTATTGGGCGGAGAGACAACAGCGGGCTAATCCTGTTCACGCTGGCGCGTCAGCCAGCTTGATACGAACAGCGCCAGCGCCGCCAATGCGATCAAAATAACGCCCGTCCAGATTGCCGCGTTCAAGTTGCGTTCGATCACGTTGTAAATGAGCAGGGGCATGGTTTGCGTACGCCCCTGCAAACTCCCCGCGAACAGGATCGTCGCCCCGAATTCTCCGAGCGCACGCGCCCAACTAAGGATCAATCCTGCTGCCAGCGCGTGAAAGACGATCGGCACGGTAATCCAGCGGAATAACGTCCAACCTGATGCGCCATCAACCCGCGCCGCTTCTTCGATCTCACGCGGAACCCCCGCAAAGCCGATTTGCGCGGCGCGGATATAAAACGGCGCGGCGACGAAGGTTTGCGCCATGATCACCGCGTAAATCGTAAACGGCAGCGTGATCCCGATATCCGCCAGCATCCCGCCGATTAATACCCGTCGCCCATACGCGATCAACAGCGCCAGCCCCGCAACAGCAGGCGGCAGCACGATCGGCAGTTCGATAAAGACGCTGATCAGCCGCTTAAACCGGAAATTGCTCCGCGCCAGCAGATACCCGATTGGCGTACCGACGATCACCGTCAGAATGACGGTCGCCAATGTGCTGACGAAGCTCAACAGCAGCGCTTGCGGAATTCCTGACGCAGAAAGATCAGGCACGCCGCCCTGTATCGCACGGATGATCAGCGCGATCAGCGGAAGACTCAAAAAGATCAGTCCGATGACTGCCAGAAGGGCGGTCAAGATCCCTCCGGCAGTCGGGCGTTTGCTTTGGTTCAAGGGTGCTTTCCAGCCCGCAAGAGCGGCTTGCCCTCCGGGCGATAGACGGGCATGTCGATCCGATTTGCCATTTTATACACTCCACTTATGAGGAGCTGTGATACCCATGATAATGCTTGTACTTTCGGGTACAAGGTTTGTACTTTTATACCTATTGACAGCGGCTTGCCCCACCTGATATGGTTGAGAAGCCCCTTAATTTATAGAATTTGAAGGCGGACAGATGACACCCATAGGCTGTGGCAATATGGCGACGAAGATCCCTATGCTGGCTCCAGAAAGTGCTCGTTCGGTTGCTCGTTTTTTTCAGGTTCTTGCAGACCCTACTCGCGTCCGTATGTTGAAAGCGTTGGCAGATGCCGAATGGTGTGTGAGTGACCTCACACAAGCGATGGGCATGGATCAGCCAGCAGTTTCACACCAGTTAAAGTATTTGCGTGAACTCGGGCTTGTACGTTGGACAAAAACGGGTCGCCATGTGTATTACACACTGAGCGATACGCCGCTGAGAACCATTCTGATTCAGACCGTCAATGAACTGAATCAAACAGCTTAAGATTTTTTGGGTGGGGCGGCAGGACGGCGGATCACGCTCAAACGTGGTCGTGTCACCGCAGCCGCTGCGGCAGGTGAACTAGTCGCCCCTTCCAGATGCGGTATTTCTACCGTAAATGTGGTTCCACTCCCCAATTCACTTTCAACCGCAATCGTCCCGTGATGCGCTTCCGCAACCCACTTCGCAATCGATAGCCCTAACCCCGCTCCTTCGCCTTTGCGTGATGGCTCCGCTTGATAAAAACGATCAAAAATGTGCTTCAGACTTTCCGGCGCGATACCGATTCCCGTGTCTGTCACTTCGACAATCGCATGCGTCGATGAACGGCGCAGATGAATCGTCACCGTGCCGCCTGTCGGCGTAAACTTGATCGCATTCGAAACGAGATTGAGAAACAACTGCTTCAAACGGTCGCTGTCGCCGTTGATACGAACCGGCTCAAAATCGCCGATCGTGAGCGTGACCGCCTGATCTTTCACCAGCACACGCCCCTGACGGTACACCTCGCTGATCACAGTATCAAGGTCAATCACCTGCAAATCGAGCTTCAAACCGCCATAATCTGCTTTGGCAAGCAGCAGCAGATCCGTAACCATGCGCGACATGCGATCGACTTCGCTTTCGATCGCCTCCATCGAGGCGCTGTCCATCCCGTAGCGTTTGATCAGGTCAAAATGTCCGCGAATAGCCGTTAGCGGGGTACGCAGTTCGTGCGAAACATCCGCAACGAAACGCTGCTGCACCGTAAACAAGCTGTCGAGCCGCTCCATCATTTGATTAAACACCGAGGTCAAGCGTCCCAGTTCGTCCATCGGACCTGACCACGGCAGGCGTGTTTTCAAGTCGTCTTTTGCCACGATTCCGGCGGCGGCTTGGGTGATTGTTTCGATAGGCGCAAGGGCGCGATCACTCAATCCCATGCCGAGCGCCATGCTCCCGATCAGGGCAGCCGTCGTACTCACCACCATCAAGACCAGCAGCGCGCGTGTCGCTTGATTCACCGTGTTAAACGGTGCGGCGGTCTGGATGACGATCTTGCGCTCATTCCAAACGCGGATCGGGCGTGCCAGCACGCGCCAATCTTCGCCGTTCAGCAGCACATTCGAGAAGTGATCCGCCTGTGGCTCACTGAGCGGGTGATAGTGTATGTCCTCAAAATGCAGCCGCAGCGGATCAAGAGGTTCGGTGTAATCAGGAAGATTGTTCGAAGACCCAGCCAGCCGGGGGGCTTCGCCTTCGTTGATTTCCCACACCTGCACCACAACCCCGGAAGCACGGAAGAAATCGAGTTCCGCTAAGCTGAGGCGCAGAGAGGGATCGCCAAATTCGGAGACGACGAACGGGCGGCTGTTGGCGATCACCTGTTCGACAGTCTGAACGAGGGTCGTATCAACGCTGTTGACGAGCGTCCAACGGGTGACGCCGTACAGCATCGTACTAAACAGGACGATGATCACCGCCAGAAGCCCGGAATAAAGCAGGATCAGGCGATTGCGTAGAGTCATGATGGCGGCAGCGCCGCGTTATTCTTCCTCACGCAGAACATAACCGACGCCGCGAACGGTGTGTACCAGCCGGGGTTCGTTATTCTGCTCGGTCTTTTGGCGCAGGTAGCGCACATACACTTCGATGATATTGCTTTCGCCGCCAAAGTCATAGCCCCACACGCGATCGAAAATCACATCGCGGGTGAGCACTTGACGCGGATTTCGCATGAACAATTCGAGCAGCTCATATTCTTTCGCCGTCAGGTCGATGGCACGTTCGCCGCGATAAGCGCGATGTGTCCCCGTATCAAGCGAGAGATCGCTAAAACGCAGGACTTCCGGACGCGAGGACGGTGTACTACGGCGGAACAGAGCGCGTACGCGCGCCATCAGCTCATCTACCGAAAATGGCTTGACGAGATAATCATCCGCGCCTGCATCCAATCCTGCAACCCGATCTTTCGTCTCGTCTTTGGCGGTCAGCATCAAAATCGGCACATTACTTGCCGCGCGCAGCCGCTTACAGACTTCCAGCCCATCCAACCCCGGCAGCATCCAATCGAGAATGACCAGATCAGGCGGGTTATCGCGTGCGATGCTCAATCCCGACGTGCCATCTCGCGCAACGCTGACGCGATACCCTTCGTAAATCAGCGCGCGTTCGATGAACTGCGCGATGCGCGCTTCGTCTTCGACCAATAGAATCCGTTCGCCAGTCATCATTATGAATCCTTCAATGAGCAGTTCTTCGCCGGTAAGATAGGACGGTGTGCTCCTCAAAACAACAAAAGTTTGTAGAACGCTCAACGACTCTCATTATGCAGCAAAAACTGAAAAATGAGAAATCTAACGATTTATGTTCCATTAGAAATATCCGCGAAAACGGTGAGCGTTCCGCCCTCAAAAACCGACTCCCCACACTTCGCCCGCCAGCCCATCCACCGGATTGATCAACGTCTGCCGCCCACCGGATACGCTGATCACAAGGAGCGCGCCCCGGTCGATCTGACTTTCGGCGCGCTGGAATCCGGCGATATACGCGCCATCGGGCGAAAAACGCGGCGAACCGATCGACGTAATCAAGCTGACCACCTCGCTGATCGATCCGTCCGCAAGTGTGACATCGATCACGCGAAGCGGCGCACCCGGATCGACTGCTGAAGCGACCAATGCGCGGATCACGCCGTCGCGCAGTTCAACATCGGCGCGGATCACTGTATCGGCGGGCAGGGCGGCGGCAAGCGTCGGCGCTGCACCTTCGCCGATGAAGTCATACACGTAATATCCCGGTGCGATCCCCGATGCACTCGCGTCAGCATGCGCGAGAATACGCCCATCGCTCAACCAGCGGGCGTTCGCGGTGCGCGGATCAGTTGCCTCAAGCGGAGCAGTCGTGTAAAGCTGCGCGCTTGCCATATCGTACACGCCGACCGCGAAGCGCGAATCACCGCCCGCAATTGGAGAAATGCCGACTTCCACCAGCAGGCGATCCCCCTGTGGCGACCAGCGCGGGTGAGCGTACTCAAAGCGTTCGCCGTCGCGCTCGATATTGGGGAGCAGACGCGAGACTTCGCTGTTGGCAGGTGTCACCGTGTCGATCGTGATCAGCGAGACGCCTAATTCCTCGTCGGTATATGCCAACTGCGTCCCATCGGGCGAGAGATCAGGTTGTGCCGGGGCGAAGCTGGTTAAATCTTGCAGCCCGATCGGGAAGCCAATATCTGCCCGCTGAAGCCAGATGGTGCTTTCGCTGGAGTAATAGATCGTGCGTGCGTCAGTGCTTGCCGCAAAGTCGTTCACATCAACATCCGCGAAGGTCAGCCGCGCAGGAGCGCGTCCATTGGTGGCAAGCTGCCACACCTGAGCCACGCCAAAACCATCTTGGGCGATGAAAAAAAGAGCGGCGGGCAAATTCATGCCCACCGCCGTTCCGAGTGGTAGAGGAGTCGCATCAGGCGGTGATGTGGGTTGTGCGTCGGGTGTAATCGGACTGCCCGAACCCGGTTGATCGGGCGGCAGCGGTTCTGTAGTCGGGCGCTGTTCCGGTGGGATGAGCGGACCCCAATCATAAGCGACGACATTTTCAATCGGGAGCGGGAATCCAAATCCGCTGCTTGGATCAAACACCGCCAGCACACCCCCCTGAAACGCCAGCATCAGCGATCCGCCGGGGAGCCAGCGCAAGCCCGCCAATTCGATCGGCGTATTGCCCGCTGTTTCGATTTGTTGTGCGCCGCGCCGCAAGCGGAGCAGCACGCCAAACCCCGCCGGAATTTCGACATTCGCCGGAACACGTCCGAAGAAGTCGAGCGTATCTTGCGAAGTCAGGATCGGGTAGCGATATTCAACGCTCGCATCGAGCAAATCCGTCTGCTGATTGGCAGCGGCGAGATTCATGATCTTCAAGCCGCCTTCGCTCGGTGCGAACACGATTTCGGTTGCGCTTACCCAGCTTGTCCCGAACGACGAGACGATAATGCTCGTCAGCGCGAGTGAGTTCCCATCGCGGCGGTAAATCCACCAGATATTTTGATCGCTTTCAGCCGCGAGATAGCGTCCCGTTGGCGACCAACTGAGATCCGTAAACAATCCATCCGTAAACGTCTGAAACGAGGGCGTTGTATCGCCCAAAAATGCCACGCGCAGCCCTTCGAGTGTCGTGTAAGCGATCGCCGCGCCGGGGATTTCGCTAAAACCGGGCGAAAAAGCGACCGTATCCCCTTCGCCGCGATACGGCGGCACACCGGCGGCTGTGCCTTCGACAAGGAACGGCGCACTGTTCGGGATCGTCAAGTCAATCGTGTACAAGCCCTGCTCGGTGCGGTAAGCAAGCCGCGCCCCGCGATCATCAACGCCAAAATCGGTGACAAAAACCCCCGCCGGGCTGACCTGAGTCACCCCCGACGCGCCAACGCCGTAGCGTTGAACCATGCCATCGTTGAGCAGTACATATAAATCAGCCGGAAGATCAAGCGCTTCATCTTGGCGCGCCAGCACAACCGGAAGTGTCAAGAGCGCCAACAGGAGCAGGAACCCAAACCGGATCAATCGCTTCATCGCGGACACCCTTCCCGCCTCAAGGTATGGTAAAGTCGTGCTTCACAGTATAGCACGGCGACGGAGAAGGACTTGAGATGATTCCGTATATGCAAGGCGCACAGCCTTATTTGCTTCAGGGGGATTCGACCGGAGTCTTGATTCTGCACGGACTCACCGCTTCACCCGCTGAGCCGCGATGGTTGGGCGATCATCTGCACACGGCTGGATATACCGTATGCGGGATGCGCCTTGCAGGACATGGAACGGATCATCAAGCATTGGCGCGCGTTCGTTGGGAAGATTGGGCAGCATCCGCCTTTGATGGCTATTACCTGCTTAAGTCGATCTGCGATCGGATTGTACTCATCGGGCATTCGATGGGCGGCGCGCTGGCGATGGCGCTGGCGAGCGACGAGCGGATCGACCTTTCCGCGCTCGTTTTGATGGCTACCCCCGCCTCATTCGATCACCCGCGTGTCAGAATGGCGCGCTGGCTTCAATTTGTCATGCCGTACACCGACCAAACCGATCGAAGCGCGCTGCCGGAGTCGATCAAAAGCGAACAGACACGGCGCGGCGAACCCGCTTTAGGGCGCGTCCGCTACGATTCGTGGGCGACTCGCGGGGTTGCCGAATTGGTCGAGATGACCGATTATGCCTATCAACATCTTCCCAATGTGATCGCCCCAACGCTGCTGGTACACAGCCGCAAAGACAGCACCATTCCTTACGCCAACATGGCGAAAATTCAAGCGCGGATCGGCGCACAAACCGTCGAGACATGCACGCTCGAAAACAGCGGGCATATCATCCCGCAGGACTCCGAGCGCGGCACCGCCTTTGAAGTAATCGCGGAGTTTCTGCACCGTCAGCTAACGAGCGAAACCGGAGCGCACGCTTGATCGTTCGCCTCTATCCGCCTTATTCCCATCGGTTAAGCATTCGCGGAGCCAGCGCGTATTCCGTACTTGGCAAAGTCGAAAACGGGATCTATCGGCGCTTATTTCGGGCAGGCGCAGGTGCAGCGCTGGTCGAATTTCACGACATAGGCACACCCGATGATCCGGCGGTGCGTGTTGATGTCGCCGCCCATCAAGGTGCGGTTGATGATGGCGTGTTATGGTCGGATGTCCTCCACGTCTTGAACCCCGCCCGCGATCACCGCCCATTTTTGGCGTATGCGTCCGATCACCCGCCGCTTGATCAGGTGATTGCGCCGTTGATCGGGCTGCATTCGATCCGCTTCGAGCGCTTATTCGATGCGCTCATGGTCACGCTCATCGAACAGCAGATCAGCTTGCGGGCGGCGCAGCTTGCCGAGCGCTTTTTATGCCAATGGGGCGGCGATACGCTCGATTACGGCGGGCATTCTTATTACACCTTTCCATCCGTTGAGCGGATCGCGTCCGCGACCGTCGAAGATTTGACGCCGACCAAAATCACATTTATTCGCATGCGCCGCTTGATCGACGTCGCGCGGCGCGTGGTCGCAGGCGAAATCGATCTTGAAGCACTCCGCGATGCTCCGAATACAGTACGTTATCCTCAATTGGTCGGCTTGCATGGTGTCGGGCATTGGACAGCGGCATGGGCGACGATCCGCGCCGCCGGGGAGTATCTCTATATCGGGCGTGCCGATGTCGCGCTGCGAACTGCCGTCAACCGTTACTTTTTTGGAAAAACGGGGCGTATCGATGTCGATACGATGGATCAACTCTATGCAGGTTATGCCGAATACGGCGCGATTGCCGCGTATTACACGATCATGCGCTACGCCCTCGATTTGGAGACGCTTTAGCGCCCCTTACGCGATTTCGTAATCGCGGTAAAAAATACCGAGCGCCGCTTTCACCCGCGCCCGCGTGATCAAATAGGTTCCCGTAGTGTACGTCTCGTTTTTGACGAGCTTGTATTCAAACGACAATGGATCGCGCCCCAATTCGCCTTCAATCCAGCCGATCAGCTTACGACGGCTCATGATCACGAGCAGCCCATCGGCATAAACATGAGCGTAAAAATCGGCGCTGGTTGACCACGGTCCGCCGGATGTGTTCTTCTCGACGCTTGAATAACGCTCGACTGCCATGAACGGGGTATTTTCGCGGGAATAACGCGGTTCGCTTTTGACTTCGACGTACTGCACCGTGCCATCGCGCCGCGTAATTTTGAGATCGCCGCGATAGTAGAAGCGTGGATCATCCTGAAGATCGACCACCTCCACGACATCCTCACGCCGATCAAGCCAACCGCGCACTTTTTCGACCAGCTCATAGGATTCGCGCTGTTTACCGGGGAAGTTATACGCCGCCATGCTCACCCCCACCGCTCAACTAACGGGCTAAGCAGAGGCGATTTTCTCCCCGGCTACACCCGTAAATTCTTGAACGCCAGAACCTCCATCGCCGGAGTTCGGTTGCCGTTGCAGCTAATCCGGCGCGGTGCTGGAAGCTCCTTGGTAAAGTATCCGTAATCGCGGTACAGCTCCATAATGCGCGGTGTCGCTTGATTCGAAAGGATCACCGGTCCATCATGTGCCGCCAGCCATCCCGCCAGCCGTTCCTGATCCGCCCACTTAAAGCCGTAGCTCGAATACTGGACGAACTGCACGTCATACGGCGGATCGGCATAAATAAAATCGCCGGATCGCACCCCGACATGCTCAAAATCGCCGCTCACAAACTTCCAATCCGCCAGCGTCCGCGTGTAATCGGGGAACGCCTCTTCGCGGTAATTGATCTGCTTGTATTTACCAAAGGGCACATTGAACTCGCCCTTTTTATTGAAGCGACACAAACCATTATACCCTGTTTTGTTTAAAAAATAGAACAATTGAGCAGACTCATTACTGCGGCAAGCATTCGCGCGAATCAAATCATTAAAACGGTCACGATGCCGCAGGTAAAGATCACGATCGTTTCCGGTTTGAATTGTCATCCGCAAACCGCGCTGAAGCTGCTCGTAGAAGTTGACCAGATGTACGTTCATATCATTGAGGAGGGCGTATTCCGGCTTTAAGCCGATCGCCATCGCCAGCCCGCCGCAAAATGGCTCGACATAACGGCGATCGCGGTACTGTTCCCAGTATGGACGCACATGTTCGACAAGCCATCGCTTGCCCCCCGCCCATTTGAGCGGCGGTTTTAGCGCGGCGTCCGTTCGTTGGGAAGGGCGATCGAGGGTTTGAACCATCACGGATCACTCTTTGTTAAGAATGGATGATCCCACGATTGTACAGGTGAGCAGATCGCCGCGCAATCGGCATAACGGCGGAAAACGAAACTATCGAAGGGGGATTGTGTCAAGGGCAGGGGAAAGTTAAAAGGAATTGTTTCTTCCTTTTAACTTTCGCCTTTGAACTGCCCTTTAGGTCATCAATTTATCGTACAGCAGTTCAACGCTCAATTCTGGCAGCACGGTTTCTTTGCTCTGCACGTTGAGCGCCGCCGCTGTCGCGCCGAGCCGCATCGCTTCATCCACATCGACATGGTTGAGCAAGCCGAAGATCACCGCGCCTGTGAACGCATCCCCGCCGCCTGTTGGATCGACAACATTGGTATGCAGCGCGTCAATATAGCCGCCGCCGCTGCCATCCGCGTATGCAAGCCCAACTTCGCCCAATGTAACCACCGCGATTTTCGCGCCCATCTGTACAAGTCCGCGCGCCGCCGCAATCGACGAGTCACGATCTTGTGCCGGATAAACGATGCCGCACAGCGCGGCAGTCTCGGCGGCGTTCGGGGTGATCAAATACAGATGGGAGATGAAATCGCACAATTTCCCCGCAAGCTGAGGCGTGGTCGGGTCGGCGGCGATCCGCACATTAAAGCGTCCCGCCAGTTCAAACACCGTCGCCAGCGCTTCATCAGAGAGATTCATGTCGATGACGATCATCTCTGCCCCCGCGAATAAATCGGTCTGCTTGAGCAAATACTCACGGTTGACCGATTCCAGCACATCATAATCGTGGATGGCGACGATCGTTTCCCATGTGCTGCCTTTGGGCTTAAGCAGTGCTACATAGGTGCCAGTCCGCGCTGAACGCACCACACGCACCCGCGAGGTATCGATCCCGCCCTGTTCGCACGCATTCAGGACACGTTTACCCTGACGATCACGCCCGACGGCGGTGAGCAGATAGGTTTTCACTTCCAGACGCGCTAGATTTTCGCCGATGTTGCGCGCGACCCCGCCAACGCTGTTTCGGATCACACCGGGATTACTCTCTCCCCATGTGATCGCGTCGCCCGTGCGCGCTTTGATGTCGATTCCTGCCGCGCCAATCACCAACACATGCCCGTCGCTCATCTCCCAACCCTTTCGATTACGCCCGCTCGATCGCTGGTTCTAACCATGCGTGCAAATCATGGTGTTTTCGGGGGAACAGCCGCCCTTGAGAAACAGAGGTCAGCGCACCGCGCGGATGCAGTCGCAGCCGCAAGCGGTCAATTGTCGGCTGACCTGCCGCTACCCAATCCGTGAGCATTTGTTGTGTCGTCATGAAGGCGTCCGACGCACCGAAGCAGTGCGCCGCGCCCTTGCCATCTAGTGGAATGAAACACGCGCTGCCCTGTGCGATCAAGGCAAAGCCCGTCCCGCTCACGCCATACGGCGCGATATCGTCAGGGGCGGTGTAAAACGCCATCGTGTTTTCGAGCGGTAGGTGAATCGTCAGGTAGGGAATGAATCCCGAAAATAACATCGACCATGTCAGCGGACGATCGAAATAATTGATCTCCGCCCAGTCGCTCATAAAAGATTGGAGCGCCGCGCCGTCGATCCGATCGATCTGCGACGATGTGAGTTCAAGCGAAGTGCTGCCGACTCGTTCGCTCAAGTCGGGCATACCATCCGCGCCGCGCAAATGCACGAACCAGCACGGGAGATTCTTTTCGCTGTAAAACGTTCCGCCCGGTTCATGACGGAATGCCGCGCTAACTTGCAGCGCCTCTAACCAGATCGGTGTTACCAGCACACCGGCGGGCTTAAGCTGACGCTCCCACGCGGGAGGAATATCATACACATTCGCCGTCGAAATGATCCGGTCATAGCTGGCGCGCGGCGCGTAGCCTGCCGCCCCATCTCCCGGCACGATCGACACCGAGGCGCGCATTTGCACCCGCTGTAAATTGCGCGCCGCTGTTTCGATCAGGTCAGATTCCATTTCGACCGATGTCACCCGACCTTCGCTGCCGACGATGTGCGCGATCAACGCCGCGTTATAACCGGTTGCCGTACCGATTTCGAGGACATTCAGCCCCGGCGCAAGTTCAAGCTGTTCGAGCATCTGCGCGATCATACTCGGCTGGCTGATCGTGCTGATCACGCTGCCGTCGCTCTGCCGCTTCAGCAGCACTGATTGATTCGCATACGCTTGCTCAAGCGGCATATCCGGCAGAAACGCATGGCGCGGGATTGCCAGAAATGCCGCCTCAACATTAGGATCATGCAATTCGCCGTTCGCTTTTAGCGCATCGACGAGTGTATTCTTAAGCTTTACTACATCGGATGTCGGCAAATTCGATTTGTCCTCTGCTGTTTATCGATACCACGCGCGCCGTTTCTTCAACGAAACGCCGCCATCGCTTTCTTCTCGCCGCGTCGTGCGAACACGTCCGCGCGCGTCGATATGAACTTGTCCGGCTTTTTGCAGCCGTGCGAATTCTTCCGGCGTGATCACCGGGGCAGGTTCGCCGCCCAACCGTTCCAGCCGTTCATCATACGTTTCCGGCGAATCACCCGCCGCACTGGTCGGCTCAGGCATCGCTGCGGGTGGCACAGGCGTCGCAACTGGCTCGCCTGAAGTTTCCTGTTCGTCTGCGGGGATGTTCGTGTATTCGTCCGCCATCTTCTGCTCACTCGTCCTGATCGTCTACAGATAAACCAGCCTGCCGAAACAAATCCTCGACGGATACGGCGGAATCGTCCGCTTCGAGCGCGTTATCCGCCGCATAATGACCGCCGCACACCAGACAGGTAGGGCTGCGCGGGATCGTCACCCATACGGATGAATAGGGCAAGCTCATTTGCCCTTCCAAGATTTCAAGCGCGGTATTTGCCAGAATTAGCGTGCTGCCGGGGAGTGGTCGATAGGCATCCGTTTCGCGCAAAAGTTCATTCAGGGCGATTTCCGCCTGAGCGCCCGCGACACGGGTCACATGCAGCCACAAACCCGGTTCAGCATCCAACGTGCCATCTTTCCCGATCATACCATAGTCCAGTTCGGCGGTTTCCTCCGGTTTGGTACTGTTAAGGTCATCCCGGACTTGTTCCGCCCAGCACGCATAACACGCGCCGTCATACGGATGGATGATCACCACATCGCCGCCTTCGCCGCGTTGATACACACCCGCGTAGACCGTCGTCAGGCTGCGCGCCAGCGCCGCTTCGTTGAGCACATATTTCGAAGGCTCATTGTCGATTCCGCTGATGACCAGATCAACGCCTTCCAGCGCATCAAAATTCGCTTCCAATCGCCCGATCCGCGTTTCGACTTTCGCGTTCGGGTTGCGCTGGCGGATCAAGTCCGCGACCGCGTCCGCCTTCGGTTGACCGAGATAGCGGCGGTCTGCCACATGGCGAACGATGTTTGTTTCTTCCAGCACATCGTCATCCACGAGGATGAAGCTCCCGACGCCGCTCATCGCCAGCCCCAGCGCGACAAATCCGCCGCCAGAGCCGCACCCGATCACGGCGACTTTTTTCTGCGCCAGCACCGCCAGATTACCCGCGCCGATCAATCGCTCCACACGATCCCAATTCATAACGCCGCGTCCTTTTCTGATGCGTTCGTTTCGTCGTCATCGTCGTTACTCACCGCTGACTCTGCCGGTGAGGGGGTGCTGTCCGCCGCACCCTCTGGTGCTTTCGCCGTTTCGGGTTCAGCCGATGGGGTTGCGTCAGCACTTGCGGCTTGTGGGTGCGCGCCGCCCAATACCGGAGTGGGGTGCAGCGAAAGCCCTTTCGCCGCCGCGATCGACTTCACATAATCGATCAACCAGTGTTCAGAATCCCATGTTTCCGGCGCGATCTCGATCGGTTG
>CALBRY010000458.1 GCA_937927665.1 uncultured Chloroflexota bacterium | reverse complement strand
AAGGAGGGCTGCGGCGGTTGATCGCCTCCAGCACGCCGATCACGCGGTCTTTGGATATGAGCGGGACGCCGAGCAGACTCCGTGTCTCAAAATCGAAACGGGAATCCACTCCCTTAAAATGGCGCGGATCGTCAAGCGTATGCTCAACCATCAGATAACGACGTTCGCGCAAAATGGTTCCGGCAAAACTGCCTTCCAACGGAACCGACGCGCCGATGATATTCTGAGGTCCGGCGGTGGTCGCGGCGAAACGCAGATCGCCCGTTTTTTGATCCCACAGCAAAACAGAGGCTGCCTCCGCATCGGTAATATCGGCGGCAACTTCCATCAATGTATTCAACAAGGGCTTGAGCTTAAGCGACGAATTCAAGACAGTGTTCATTCGTGCAAGCTTGTCGAGAATAGTCACCCGCTGTTCAAGTTCTTGTGTTCGACTTTGACGCGGCGCGTTCGGCATAGGGTCTAACATCCTTGATTACTGTTGAGTCTACAGACCTTCCCGTTATCCGCAAGAGAACTTTGTGTGTAATCCCTGATCGGTGAAAACTATATCACGTTCTGGGCTTCGGTTTTTGATCAATGTTTTGTGATCAGTGGTTGATTCTCTTTTTCTAGTAGTAGGGGTGTTCAAACTGTTCAAAAGTCGGCACGCAACAATATCAAACCTTTAGAACAGGGGTGCAGGTCGAGTATAACCCAAGACTTTTGAGAGAGAGAGGATTCGGTATATCCCAAGTTTGGGATAAGTTTTGATTCGATCTGATCATTAAATATCCCAAAAGTTTTGAACAAGAACACGCGTTCTGTTCATAAGTTTTGAACAGGTAAGTCGCTGACTAAGCGTTTTAACTCTTAAAGATGAGAAACTAATGAGTTAATTTATCGGCAGTGATAAGAGTTTTGAACAATTTGAAAGAGTTTTGAACAGAGTTTTGAACAGGTTATGAACAGGATTCGCGAGTTTTGAACAGAGTTTTGAACATTAGATCATAAGATAGACCGAATGGTCTACAACGTTTGGGAAAAGTTGCGTTATATTCGACTATACTTGGATAATGGTTTGAGAATTTCCATTTCTGACACTTATTTTCCCCTGAATATGGTTTGTGGCGCATTTGACAACCGTTTGATCACATGGTAGTCCACGTTTACCCACCTACCCGATTCGGTAAATAAAAAGAGGCGCATGTCTGCGCCTCTTCTGCTGTATTGGGGGATAAACGCGGCGGGTTAGCGCTGGACGCTCATCGGCATGATCACGCTGATAAAATCCTCGCGACCTTCCGGTCGGATGACGCCTGCATGTGCCGACCCGTTGCTTTCCAGAATGATCCGTTCCTCGCCGATGACATTGAGCACGTCAATCATGTAACGAATGTTGAACGCGACTTCGAGATCGTTGCCATCAACACCCGCATCGACAAAGCCTTCGTATTCGCCGCGTTCGGCGCTCTTGGCGACAAGCGCAACCTGACCCGGCTCACCTTGAGCGCGAGGAGCGCGCACGATGAATCGTCCGCTGTAGGCATTATCGCGGGCGAAAATCTCCGCGCGTTTGCATTCGCGCAGCAGATCGCTGGTGTAAACCGTCGCGGCAGTGTTGTAACTCTTGGGGATGATCGCGCCGAAATCGGGGAACTTGCCCTGAAGCAGCGACGACGAAACCGTCGTGTTATCGACAAGGAACATTACCTGATCACGCTGACCGGGGAGGGCGATACCGACCTCTTTTTCCTCGTCAATGATGATGCGCGCCACTTCCACCAACGCCCGCGCCGGAACAACGATCGAGCGCGGACTCTTAAAGGTTTCGTGCAGGTGTATTTTACGCACTGCCAGCCGATACCCGTCTGCTGCTGCCATCGTCAGCACGTCTTCCTCGAACTGCATGAGGATTCCGGTGAGGATTGGACGGCTTTCCTCGCGCGCAGCGGCAAAGACCGTCTGGTTGATCATTTCTTTTAACTGCCGACCCTGCATGACGACTTCGGCTTCGGCGCTTTCTGGCACGGGCGGGAATTCGCTTCCGGCAATGCCTTTGATCACCGAGCGCGTCATTCCGCAGCGAACTTCGGCGGCATGGGTCGCTTCATCGACGACAATATCAACCTTTTCCGGCGAAAGCGTATTCACCAGATCGGGAAATGTTTTCGGAAGCGTAATCGAGCCGGAACGCTCGACTTTCGCGCCAATGTACGTGACAATGCTCAGTTCCAGGTTTGTGGCGGCGATCTTCAAACGCGAATCCTCGGTCGCCAAAAGCACGTTTGCCAAGACGGGCAGCGGATTGCGCGTATCCACGACTCGGCTCACAATCCCTAAGCCTTTTGCCAGTTGATCCTGTAAAATCGAGACACGCATAGAAGAAAGCCGCTCCCAAGCAATGAAGTACGGAGTTGATGGTTATCTTAAACTGTGCAGCTAGCATTGTAACCCAAAACGTTAATTTTTTGTACTGTCTGCCCATTGGAGATAGACACACGATGCGCGAGGCGCAGAGTCAAATCAGCCCAGATCGGGTGATGGAGCATATCAACGCGCTCGCCGGGGAAATCGGAGCGCGTCCGCCGGGGAGCGAAAACGAACGCCGCGCCGCTGACTATGTGAGCGAACAGCTCCGCGCCGCCGGGGTAAGCGATGTGCGCGAGCATGTTTTCAAAACGCCGCGATCCGCCGGATCGGTGTTCTTGCCGTATTTAGCGGCGGGCTTGGCTGCCAGTGTGATCGGCAGGATGGGGCGGCTTGGGCGTGTGATCGGCGGCGCGGGCTTGATCGGCTTGGCGATCGCGGCACGGCGCGCTTTGCTGCTCGAACCGCCGCCCTTCTTCCCCTTGATCGCAGACGCGGAAAGTCGGAGTGTGATCGCCCGTATTGCGCCGCGCGGCAAAGTTGAGCGCTTTATCTTCCTCAGCGCGCACTTGGACAGCCCGAAAGCACGGCAGATGATTCCGTTTCGTGCTCTGCCTCCTGCCAATATGCTCACCGCGAATCTCCCTTTGATCACGGCATTTGGCACAGGCGCGGCGATGGTGCTTTCCGGTTTGGCGGGGCGTTCGCGCCGATCCAACAGCGCTCAACTTGCGTTTGCTTCGCTGTTCGGGTTGACCGTCAAAATGGCTGCCGATGAGTTTTCACCGATCAGTCCCGGCGCGAACGGAAATGCCAGCGGGATCGCGGCATTGATCGAACTCGCGGCGCATTTACAAGCTCACCCGCTGGAAAACACGGAAGTCGTATTCCTGTTTACTGGCGCGTCCTCCGCCGGAGGGGTGGGTATGACGGCGTATCTCGATCAATATGCGCCGCCGAAAGATTTTTCAACCTTCATCAATCTACAGAACATCGGCGCAGCAGAAAGCACGCTTTCGTTCATCAGCACGGCGGGGATCAGCGCCGCAAGCGAATATCATTCCGCACCACGTGTGACGGCGCTCGTCAATCGGATGGCGGAACGTCACCCGGAATATGGCGTATACAGCCGATCGGCGTTTTTTCTCGATGAAACGGCGACGCTGCGCGGACGCGGCTACGAGGCGATCACGCTGGCGGGGGTTTCACGCGGTGGCGAGGTTGCCGGATGGAACAGTATCAAGGATACGCCGGATACGATTGTGCCAGAGCGGATCACGCGGGCGGTGGAGTTCATCGGCAAGATTTTAGAGGAATTGGACTAAAAAAAACCCTTCCCCCGTCTCCTCGCTGCGCCAGCGGCTGAGGGGACGGGGAGAGAGGTTTGTTTCTTACGGCTTAAACCCATTCACTTCGCGGTCACGATCGCGATCCCGATCGGGGCGTTCGATACCCGCCCCCGAACCGAAACCCATCCGCTTTGCGGCGCGCTTGGTGAAGAATTCCTCTTTCGCGTCGATCTGCTCTTTCAATCCGGCAAACGAGCGTTCGAGCATCTCCAGCGGCAGTTCTGGCAAGTCTTCGTATGCCACCTGAGTCAGCGCGTACAGCGCCACCTCACGGATGAATGCGCCGGGGTAGCCGACCAACCGCGCCGCAACTGACCGGTGCGAGTCCTGCCACATTTCGCCCAGATAGCGGCGCAGCATCTTTTCTGCATCCTCTTTATCGCGGGTTTCCGGGATGATGAAGATGCGGTCAAGACGACCGGGACGCTTGAGCACACGCTCATCGATCGCTTCGGGGTAGTTCGTCGTGGCGATCAGCAGTGTGCCGCGCTCATTGACAAACGACTCCGAACCATCCAGCACATTGAGGACGAGTGCTTTTTCTTTGGCGTGCAAATACGCGTCAATCTCTTCGAGCAGGATCAGCGTGGGATTATCGCTGTCCGCCGCAACATTGAGCGCCTGTTGAATCTTGCCAAATGTCGCCCCGGAGCGATCCGCGCTGGAGATATAGATCACCACATATTCACGCTCCAGCGCCCATTTCGCCATCGCGTTACACAGCATCGTTTTACCCGTTCCCGGTACGCCCGCAAGCAGCAGCTTACGGAACGGCTTCAGGTTCAGGCGCTTGTAAACCTCGACCCCCTTCTTGAAGAAGGATTCAACATCTTCGAGGATGTCGCTCTTGAGTTTTTCCGGTAGGATGATTTCTTCCCATCCGGTTTGAGGCACAAACGACGCCTGACTCCCGCCGATGATTACGACTTTGGAATCGGGCGATAAACCACGCACGAGACGGCTGCATTCATCCTCAAATTTGACCCAAATATCGAGGAAGCCACGCGGCATACATGCCAGCGTCACCAGATGACCATCATCGTTATAATGCGAACACATGACGAGAACTTCCGTCGTCGTTACTTTCCCTTCCGCGTCCGTCGATTCGAACTGGTAGCGGAATGCCCCCGTGCGGTATGACGGATCGCCGTCATACGTCAGCATGGTAATACGCGGAATCAACGGGCACGTCACATAGTCCCACCCCGTAAACCGTGTTTCGCGCGGGAGGGCAAACCCCTTGTTAAATGCGTCGATCACCCGCGAGTGTGTGCAAGAATTGCTGCCCCACACCGTCAGCCAATCGACCCCTTGATGGTCAGGCGTCCAGACCTCATCGATCCAGCGCCCCATCATGTCGAGTTTGAGACGTTCGTTGATGTTTTCCATATCATCGCCGTAGTATCTAGGCGGAAATGCAGTGCTGCTGCGAACCGTGTCGCTTGGGCGGTTTGGATGAATTCTCACAGCGATCCTTGTGCCTGTGCTGTACCCTTCATTGTACGCGAGTCGTCAAGTTTTCCGCAATTGATCCGCCCGTTCATTATCGGGGCAGTGTCCCTATCATGTCTACACATCAATTTGAGGAGTTTTCACGAACTGCCACACACACCTCGCGCAGCAGCATCGCCATAAAGCCTTCGGCAGGACATGCCAGCTCTGGGTCATGCACATAATACGTCATCTCCGGCGCGGCAATAATTAAGCCCACCCGCCCATAAGCATGTGCGACGATCTGAACCCCCCATATCTGATCGCCATACTCGTATTCGATCACCGGCGACGCGATGCGCGCCGTGCCGTTCAGCCAATTCGTGTAAACCGCATCAAAATCAGGTATGCCGCCGCTGGAAAGCGAGGCGCGCATCATCGCAAAGACATATGCTTGCAAGACATCGGCGAACCCGGACGCGGCGAACTCAATTTCGGGTTCGCGCAGTCCGATCACCGCGTTGATCCTGATCATCTCGCGCTGAAACACATCCGCGATTTCAGATGCGGCGCTAAATAAGCGGTTGGTGGCGATGTGGGACGGAACCGCCGCCAGAACATGCCGCCGCAGATCGTTCAGGTCAGCGCCTGCCCGCTCAATACTTCCCAGTCCTTCATACGATTTCGGCTGGAAGAACTTTACGCCGAACGTTTCCATTAACCCGAACCTCGCCCGAAAGTTCCGTATCGGCTCAAACATGCGGGGGAGGTTATCTATCACCAACAGCATGATGAAATCCTCGACTTATGATGGCAGCGTTAACCTAAAGCAACCCCAATGTAACGAGGCATCGTGCTGAGGGCACTATATCACGCTATGAACCTCAACCGTCAAGCCTACGATTATTTGCAGCGGCTTCAACTTAAATGAGAGAAAACCCGCGTTTGCGCTGGTTTTCACTTCCCCCAAATGATGGGGGAGTTCGCTAAATACGGCACATCCGAGCGGTGCGATAGCACAGCGCCAACGCAAAATTTACGCAATTCACAAAAAACGACCCCTGTTTTGGCGCA
>CALBRY010000457.1 GCA_937927665.1 uncultured Chloroflexota bacterium | reverse complement strand
GTATCCTCTAATGCCCGACTGCGACGGCGGTTTCTGGCAGCGCCAAGAATGCCACGGCGATGATCAGGTACACGCCGAGCAGCATCGCTCCTTCTAACCAATTGGATTCGCCATCGAGCGCGATAAACGCCGCGATCAATGATGACACCATCAGCGCGATCAGCTCAAACGAGTTGAATACGAGCAGCAGACGCTCCCCCATCAGCAGCGAGACGAACACCAGCACCGGCGCAACAAACAGCGCGATTTGCAGGCTGCTCCCCAGCGAAACGGCGAGGCTGAGTTCCATCTTGTTCTTGATCGCCACCTGAACCGCGACCAGATGTTCCGCGACGTTGCCGACCAGCGGAATGATGATCAAACCGAGGAAGAATTCGGTTAAGCCCAACTGCTGCACGACGGGTTCAACCGCACCGATCAACACTTCCGAGACGATCGCCGTTCCGACTGTCGCCAGCGCCAGCACGATCAGCGAGAACCGAAGTGACCAGCGCGCGACATGGACTTCTTCGGCGGCGGCTTCGCGGACGATCACCCCGGACGGGTGCGCCTCGGTTGATCCTTCGGCAGTTTTGAACGCGAGCTTTTCGCCGTTTCCGTTCGCGGGGACGACTTCATGCGCGGGATCTTTGGCGGTGAATGAGTAGAGCACGCTTAAGCCGTAAATGATGATGAGAATGACCGCAACGGCTTCGCTGACGACAAGTTCACGCGTCGGTGATTCGATCAGCGCGGCATCGAACAGGGACGGGATCGCCAGCGCCGCAACCGCGAGGATCAGCAGGGTGGCATTCACCCCCGCTGTACGGCGGTTGAAAAACTGCGTGCCGTGCTTCAAGCCGCCCATCAGCAGGCTTAATCCCAACACCAACAGCAAGTTACCAACAATTGACCCGGTAATCGACGCTTTGACCAGATCGAGCAGTCCGGCGCGGATCGCAATGATCGTGATGATCAATTCGGCGGCGTTGCCTAGGGTGGCGTTGAGCAATCCGCCGAGCTTCGGTCCGGTGTAGATCGCCAGTTCTTCTGTTCCTTCGCCAATCAACTTGGCGAGCGGAATCAACCCGGCAGCCGAAATGATAAAGACGATCACTGGATCGACGCCGCCGATAATCCGCAGCACAACCGCTGCGGCGGCAAAAATCAGCATGAAATAGATCGGACGCAGTTTCATACAATACCCGCCTGTATAGGAACGTGAAAAACCGGTAACACTGTAATTATCGCCAGCGCAAGACGCAAGGGCAACCGCAGCACAACCGAGAGCATAACGCAAAGCCGCAAAGAGACTCAACTTGGCGGCGCGCGGAATCAAAAGGAGCGCACACGAATCGATTCGTGTGCGCTCCGCATTTGAATAACACGTTACGGGTTAGCCCTTGCCTTTGGGTTTCGACGGAGGCGTGCCAGTCGTCGGAACCGTGCCGCCGCCTTTGCCGCCGCTGGTCTTACCCTTATCGCTTTCTTTACTGCCACCCTGATTGTTGCCGAGTTTCTTCGGATCAGCCATGATGTCCCCTTAGGTAATAGACGACATAATCAGCGTAATGCGATTCGCGCAAAAACGCAATTAGTGCGTGAGTACCCGCGCGGTTTCGTAATCCCAGAAAATGAACACATGCGAACCTACTTCGTAGTAGGTATCGTTTCGCAGTCCAAAGTTCTGTTCACGCATGACCAGCTTTTGACCGTTCCCGAAGCCGATCGTGTAGCGCGTATCCGTGCCGATATAGTTGGCGAACTCGACCCGACCTTCAACCATGACAATATCAGGATCGCGCAGCAGTTTATCGCGGTAAGCATTCGCTTGATCGCTCGTGCCGTCGTCGTGCTTGACCGAGCCTTCCGCCGCGAAGATATTGATCTTTTCCGGTCGAACGGCGACTGTCACCTGCTGACCGTTGGCGAGTGTGTCTTCGCTGTTATGGCTGGCGCGGATCACGGTCGAAGCATCCAACCGCACCGTCGCGCAAATGCCCTCGTGCGATTCAACTGTGCCCGTGAGGAAGTTCGTCTCACCGATAAAATCCGCAACAAAGCGGCTGGTTGGCGTCTCATAGATTTCTTCGGGCGAGCCGACTTGCAAGACTTTACCCAGATTCATGACGGCGATCCGGTCGCTCATCGTCAGCGCTTCTTCTTGATCATGCGTGACGTAAATGAACGTGATCCCCAGATCGTTTTGCATCGTCATGAGTTCGTACTGCATTTCTTTACGCAGTTTCAAGTCAAGCGCGCCGAGCGGCTCATCGAGCAGAAGCACCGCCGGACGTTTGACCAAGGCACGCGCCAGCGCGATACGCTGCTGCTGACCGCCGGAGAACTGACGCGGCTTACGGTGGAACTGCGAAGGAGTCATCCGCACCATTTCGAGCGCTTCTTCAGCACGGCGGCGGATTTCTGGCTTGGGGATGTTATTTTCCATCTCCAACCCGAACATGACATTCTGGAGCGCGGTCATGTGGGGGAATAGGGCGTAATCTTGAAACACGGTATTGACCGGGCGGTGAAACGGCGGCACATCTTGTACCGGCTTCCCGCGCAGTAAAATTTCCCCGCTACTTGCGCCTTCAAATCCGGCGATCATTCGCAAGGTTGTCGTCTTGCCGCAGCCGGAAGGACCTAACAGGGAAAAAAACTCGCCCCGTTCGATCGTGAGCGAGATGTTATCGACGGCGCGCGTTTGAAACTCGCCGCCGCGCCCGGTGAACTCCTTAACCACGCTGCGAAGTTCGATATCTACTTGTGGCTGCTGCGACATTGACGACCTCCACTGCTTTCAGCATCGTTTACCAAAATCAGCCTCGCTGTCAGGCGGGGAATTGTGTAAGGACAGGGCATGCCCTGTCCTTACTGATATCGCCCGCGTTAGCGCGAAACGGCGACTTTGAAGATATCCCACGCATCGTTATAGAACACTTCCGCATCCGGGACAGCGCGCAGGAAGTACAGGCGCTCACGGGTTGCTTCGGTCGGGTAGATGCCGGGGTTTTCCAGCAGAATCGGGTCGATCAAATCGCTCACCAATTCCAGATCGAGCGGTGTGCCGTACGCGGTGTAATTGCTGATATCCGCGCCCACCTGCGGATGCAGGATGTAATCGATATAGGCATGCGCCAGCGTCGGATTCGGCGCGCCAACCGGGATCGCCATGTTATCCGACCACAGGTTCGTGCCTTCTTCCGGAATCACATAGCGGAAATCGTCACATTCGCAGTCGGCGATCAGTTGGAAAATATCGCCGCTGTATTCGACGCTGATATCGACTTCGTTCGCTTCCAAACGCACCTGACCATCATCGGCGGCGAGCGCAACCACGTTCCCGCTGTTGGCAATCAAGTAATCGCGTGCTTCTTCGATTTCGGCGGGTTCTTGCGAGTTCGGGTCATAGCCGAGGAGGTTGAGCGCCGCACCCAGCATCGCGCGCGGATCATCCAGCCATGCAACCGGACCATCGTAGGCGAAAACCTGTTCCCATGTGGTGATTTCTTCGCCCGTGTTGGTGATGTTATATCCGAAGCCGATCGTTCCCCACTGGTACGCGATGCTGTGGGCATTACCGGGATCGTATGCCGGATCAACAAAGGTATCGCTCAGATTGGCGGAGTTCGGGATCAAGCTGAGGTCGAGTTCCTCCAGCAAGTCCAGTTCAACCATCTGCGTAACCATGTAATCCGTCGGGTGAATAACATCATAGCCGGGGTTTCCCTGACTCAGACGAGCGAGCAGCGATTCATTGCTGTCGTACACGTCATAGATCACCGTGACCCCACACGCCTCTTCAAAGTTAGCAATCGTGTCATCGGCTACGTAGGTTGACCAGTTATACACGCTGAGCGTTTGCCCCGCGAAACCTTCTGGGCAAACCCAAGGTTCAACGGTGGCGTCCTGCGCGAGCAGCGGCAGTCCCATGACCATTACGAGCAGTACAGAAAGACCAAACAGAACGAACTTACGCATCCAGTCCTCCTAGAGTACAACAGCCCTATTATATTCCGGCAAAGTTGGAGTCGCGGGTTATCCCCGCGCCCCCTTTTATACCCTAAAATCCGTAGGGGTCAACCGCCATTTTTCGCGAGTCATTCTCACGGAAAATGCAACCGGGAAACCTGACAAAATTGCTGCCAGTTTTCCGTGCAGTATCCTACAGTTTGACGGCATCACGCCCCAACAGCGCCATCGTGATCCCGATCAGGATCGTCGAAATCAGCAGAATCAAGGTGCTGATCGCGTTGATCTCCGGCGTTACGCTCAACTTGATCAAGCCGTACACGAATACGGGCAGTGTTGTCGTACCGACGCCGCTCACAAAGAACGTGATCACGAAGTCATCCAACGAAAGCGTAAATGCCAACAGCGATCCGGCGATCACCCCCGGCAGAATCAGCGGGAAGGTTACACGCCAGAACGTGCGCCATTCGTTCGCGCCTAAGTCGCGCGCGGCTTCTTCCAGTTTGGGATTCATGTCCGAAAGTCGGGCACGAACGACAATCGCCACATACGAGATGTTAAACGCCACATGCCCGATGATGATCGACCCGAAACCAAGCTGCGCCGATGTTCCGAATGTTCCGTTGATGAAATCGAGGATGACGTTAAAGAAGATCAGCAGGGAAATACCCTGTGTGATCTCCGGGATGACCACCGGCAGGAACAACAAGCCATCGAGGATGCGCTTGCCGGGGAACTGTCCCCGTGCCAAACCGAGCGCGACCATCGTACCGATTGAGGTCGCAATCACGGTGGCGAACAACGCGACGACGATACTATTCCCGAAGGATTGGATCATCAAATCGGTTGAAAAGCGCGATTCGCCGCCGACGACGTTGTTAAAGACGTTGGTGTACCACTGGAGGGTAAAGCCGCGCCATGTCGTGACAGTGCGCGAATCGTTAAACGAGAAGATGACCAGAAGCAGAATCGGCGCCCACAGGAAAAAGTAGGCGAAAATCGGGTTGAAGGCGAGTCCGATTTTCCCGACCCG
>CALBRY010000456.1 GCA_937927665.1 uncultured Chloroflexota bacterium | reverse complement strand
AAGCCCGGAGCAAAATCCGAGCAGCAGGCGGGCGCGTAGCGACCGGCTGGACGCGCGCTCGCGCCGTGCTATGGTGGCAGTTCGTCCGCACCGAAAGCCTCGACCTGATGCGAAAAACGGGTTGTATACACGCTCGCTACCGAGCGGATTTCACGCAGCAGCGACTTGCTGCGTGAGACAGGCTACAGAAGCAACGTAATAGGGTTTGTTGTCCCTCAACACGGCATAGATGATATGCAGCAGTTTGTTGGCGACGGCACCCAGTGCGACATGAAATGGTTTTCCCTCTGCGCGCTTCTTCTCGTGCAGCGCCTTAAGTGCTTTGTCAGTACGGATTGCTGCGGCAGACGCTAACCACACTGCCCGACGGAGATGGGTTGAGCCACGCTTCGAAAGATGCGATTTCTTCGCGGTAAACTCTCCGCTCTGGGCGACACTTGGATCCAGCCCGGCATAGGCAACGAGGGCTTTGGCATTCCGAAAACGTCGTATATCCCCGATCTCACCGAGAAATACAGCGGCAAGTATTTTGCCGATACCACTGATGGTAGTCAGATAATTGGGAATCGCATCAAGATACACTTCAATTTCTCGGTCAAGCTGCTTTTGTTGAGTTTCCAAGTACGCAATCTGCCCGGCGAGGAGCTGGATCTGCAATCCATTCGCTTTTTGTCCAAATGGGAGTCCGAACGAGTTCTCGGCAACCCGGACGATTTCTTCTGCCTTTTCGCGCCCATACCATTTGCGACTGCTTTTCTCCAGCAGTGCCGTGATTGCATCGACCCCGGCGGCTCGGATTGCTTCCGGGCTGGGGTAGGTTTGCAGTAGGGTCAGAGCTGACTTGCAGTACTTCTCGCGGAAGAAGTGCTCGAATTCTGGAAATGTTTGGTCAAGTAGAGTAAGCAGTCGCCGTTTTTGGGCGGAGACCATGTCAACCAACTCAACTCGTAGACGTGTAAGCTGACGCATCGCCAGTTGGTCTTCATCCGTGAGGTGATAATCGCTTTTCGGTTCGGTGCGAATGATTTCGGCGATACACCGTGCGTCAATGCGATCGTTTTTTGCAGGGCGTACTGAACGAGCCCGGTAAGCATGGGTACGCAGGGGGTTAAGAATGATGATTTCATGACCGGTGGTATTCAAATGGGTGTAGAGAGCCAACCAGTAATGCCCGGTCGCTTCCATTCCAAAGCGTACTGGTTCAGCCCCCGGGTTTAGCTTTGCGATCCGCGAAAGCAAATCCTTGAGGTCGTTATGCGTGTTTCCAATTTTGAACGATTTTCCGCAGGGTTTCCCAACGTTATCGAGAATCAGGACTTCGTGGCTGCGCTTGTGCACATCAATTCCGACAAACAACATGCTCATTCCCCTTCCGCTGCCAAAACGGTTGCTGAAGCGGGATGCCCATCCCTGTCGCCAGGCACACTCATGCGAAATCGGTGGATATCAGCAGCTGCGACACCACATCTAGCTCAGTCGCCCAGATGACGAGAGGGACGGGGCGACATTCTTAACAACGTGGAGAGATGGTTATCCCACAGTGCGACTTGTCTATCCCCGTCCAGCATCCTCGATTCTGCTGGCTGCCAAGCCGATTTACCAATCCTTGTCAGCCAATGTCTTCTGTGGACACTTGGACTCATTATATGAGGTACGACTTACGCACCACGTTTTAGCACGCCGGGGACGCCCGTCCGCTACCCGAAGGGCGACACGGTTTTGCCATGAGCGTAAGCGGCACAAGCCAGAGGCAAAACCGTAGGCGAAGCCGCTTGCGGCTTTAGCGAGACGGGGTGGCGTGCTAAGGTGCGTTGGAAGTCGTACCGAGATGCACACGAGGAGAGCAGCGGATGGTAGGTGCGGAGTTACGCCCAAAGGAGCTGACAACCTACCCAGCAGGAGGAACGTTGACAAACACATAGGTTTCGGGATGCTGGTGAAACGCTCCCTGACAAACAGGACAGCAAAAATAATAACGCTCATCCTTGTAGACCGTACTCCCATACGCTTGGTGAGGCTGGATGACCGCGCCACATACGGGATCGCGCACGCTTTGCGAGGGTTGATCCACATTGTCCAACGGCAAAGCAGCGCGGATTACCGTACCTTTACCCGGCTTGCTCGACACCTGAAGCGTACCGTTCAACTGCTGCACCCGTTCTTGCATTCCAAGTAAGCCAAAATGCTCATCTCGTGCCAAACGGTCGAGTGGCTGCGGAGGGTGAAAGCCCAACCCATCATCACTCACCACGAGGCGCACTTCATGAGACTCAAATACCAGATCGAGCATAATCCGGCTCGGCTTTCCGTGCCGCCGCGCATTGCGAACTGCCTCCTGAGCGACACGAAATAAAGTGAGTTCTTGGGGTTCGGCTATCCTACGCTCGATACCGGACACAGTGACTTCAATTTGATTTTCAGTATCATGCTGTCCCAACATTTCGAGCGCGGCGGCGACACCTAATTCTTCCAGCGCGGGCGGTCGTAAATCTGCAATCAAGCGCCTTAAACTGTCCACACTTTCAACCGCTTGGGCGCGGGCGGTCGTCAGCATCGACTTAGCGGCAGCAGGATTACTGTCGAGCCAATTGAGACTGAGTTCGATACTTTGCGCGATAGCGACGAGTGACTGTACAGTATCATCATGGAGTTCGTGGGCGATGCGTGCGCGTTCTGCTTCTTGTCCCTCCGTCAGCGCATGACGGTACGTCAAACCTTCCAATTGTGCGCGCTGGACATGACCCGCCATGCTCGCCATTGTGTGGCGCAGTTCGCCAATCTCGCGGATGCCACCGCACGGTTGCTCTAGCGCGCTCATATCTCCCTGTGCGAGGCTGGAAGCCCGCGCCGCCAACTTTTGCACCGGGCGCAAAACGCGCCAAAACGACCAAATGTTTCCCAGTACAGAGCTAAGGAGCAACCCACACAGCACGACAAAAGACCTTTTCATGACGATGCCCCGTCCGTCAGTGTGATAAGTCCGCGCGTCAAGCCTGCGGTGACGGCTTCGGTGCGTGTGCCAACGCCAAGTTTCTGATAAACGTTCTGGAGATGCCCCTGCACTGTGCGATCCGAGATGAATAGGACTTTGCCAATTTCCTTATTCGTCAATCCCCGCGCTGCCGAACTCAGGATTTCTAGCTCTCGATCCGTCAGCCCCTCGACCAGATGGGTTGTATCTTGTTCATGCTGTGCCACTTTCGCCATGACATTGACATCGAATGCCGAACGCCCGACGGCGACATCTTGCAACGCCCGGTACAATTGTGAAAATTCGGCGGTTTTCAGCACATAGCCATCCGCGCCCGCTTCCAGCAGTGCATGGACGTAGGCTGGATCGTCGTAAGCGGTTAGAACTACCACACGCACATCAGGATGGTCGTGACGAATACGCCGTGTCGCTTCAACGCCCGTTAACTCCGGCATGTGAATATCCATGAGGACAACATCGGGTTGAAGCTGCCGCGCCAGTTTGACCGCTTCCACGCCAGTCGTGGCTTCGCCTACGATGTCGATGCCCATACTTTCAAGGTACATGCGCGTTCCCTGACGCACCATTTTATGGTCTTCGGCAAGTAGTACTCGCATTAGTTGCTCTCATTTCGCTGCCTATAGAAACCATTATAAACGTCGTTAGGTAGCACAAATACCGCCAAATGGCGTGTACGCACCTCTAAGAGGATTGCTAAAATCTGATATAGGATCGATTTGAGGAGAACAAACGATGGAAACCAAAACGTTCAAAGTGCCGAACATGACCTGCAATGGCTGTGTCAGCACCGTTCGTGGCGAGTTGGAAGGCATTTCCGGAGTGGAAGTGCTGGAGATCAACAAAGTGGCGCAACTCGTCACTGTGAAGTGGGATCAGCCTGCCTCGTGGGATGTCATCGAACAAGCACTGACCGCCATCGAGTACGCACCCACCGAAGCTTAATCCTCTGTGCAACTCAATCGGTAAAAAATCCCTTGCTTGGTGACAAGAGCTTTTGAGTCGCATCATACTATCCCACAAAAAAGGTACTGACTACATGAGTCAGTACCTTTTCCATAACTAATCACCAATGGCGGGAGCCGGTTTGAACTGCACTTGGTTGCGAACCGGGTCCGCTTCAACTTTTCGCCCTCGAAGCCGAAGACTATTGCTGACCACGAAGATGGAGCTTGTCGCCATCGCTGCTGCTGCAAGCATCGGGATGAGTGCGCCTGCCATTGCCACTGGGATCAGGATGATGTTGTAGATGAACGCCCAGAACAGGTTCTGGTAGATCGTCCGCATCGTCGCTCGGCTGAGTCTGACGGCACGCGCCACGCCGCGCAGATCGCCGCTGACGAGTGTCACATCCGATGCTTCAATAGCGATATCCGTTCCTGTGCCGATGGCGATGCCGACATCCGCCTGAGCGAGTGCGGGAGCGTCGTTGATCCCGTCACCCACCATTGCCACTCTTTTTCCTTCGCCCTGCAATTGTTTAACCATCTCGACCTTTTGGCTAGGCAGCACTTCCGCCAAGACGCGGTCGATGCCAACTTCGCGCGCAATTGCTTGAGCGGTGCGCTCGTTGTCACCTGTGATCATGACGACTTCCAGCCCTTGCGCCTGCAGCGCTGCGACAGCCTCACGCGATCCCTCCTTGACGGTATCGGCGATGCCGAGAATGCCCGATAGCGTGCCATCGACAAGCGTCAACACGACGGTGCGCGCTCGCGCTTGCATCGCTTCGATCTGTTCACTGAAGGCCCCTAGATCGTGTCCTTGTTCACGGATGAAACGTGGGCTTCCAACGGATACGACCCGTCCATCAACGATTGCCCGAATACCACGCCCCGACTCCGCCTCGAACGTCTGCGGTTGCGTCAGTGTGATACTCCGTTCCTGCGCGGCGCGCACGACCGCCTGACCAAGCGGGTGTTCGCTGCCACGCTCCGCTGTCGCGGTCAGGCGCAGCAGTTCGGTTTCACTCAATCCATTCAGCGCGATGACATCTGTCACGCTTGGTTCACCGCGAGTGATGGTTCCGGTCTTATCGAATGCCACCACTTGAAGGCGTTTGGCGCTTTCCAACGCTTCGCTGTTCTTGAACAAAATGCCCATTTCAGCGCCGCGTCCTGTCCCGACCATGATCGCCGTAGGAGTCGCAAGTCCGAGCGCGCACGGGCAGGCAATCACCAGCACAGCCACCGCGTTCACGAGCGCCGCCGTAAATCCAACCTGACCGACCAGCAACCAGCCCACGAACGTCAATGCCGCCAGTCCAAGTACAACCGGGACAAACACACTGGACACCTGATCGGCGACCCGTTGAATGGGCGCTTTCGATCCCTGTGCCTGCTCAACCAACCGCACAATCTGGGCAAGTGCCGTTTCCGCGCCAACTCTGCGCGCCTCGACGACGAGCCGTCCTTGCTTATTGATGGTCGCGCCGATCACTTCGCTGCCCGTCTCTTTATTAACGGGCAAACTTTCCCCGGTTAGCATCGACTCATCAACCGATGAGCGCCCCTCAACAACTATCCCATCGATGGGAAAACGTTCACCAGGACGCACGATTAGGATGTCACCGATGATCACATCATCGATAGCGACTTCGACTTCATCCCCATTCCGTAAGAGGGTTGCGGTTTTAGGAGCAAGCCCCATCAGTTTCTTGATCGCTTCGCTGGTACGTCCTTTGGCACGGGCTTCGAGCAGCTTGCCCAACGTGATCAACGTCAGGATGACCGCTGCCGTCTCGAAATAGACATGCGCGCCCACATCTGCGAAATTGAACATGATGCCGAGCAGCACGACGATGCTGTATAGGTATGCAGCCCAAGAGCCAAGAGCGATCAGCGTGTCCATCCCCGTCGTGCCGTTACGTGCCGCCTTCCACGCACCGACCGTGTACTGCCGCCCAACGATCAATTGTACTGGGGTCGCCAAGAGGAAGAACACGAACGGAAAGCCACCCCACAGCAGCCAATTCAGAGCGGGATTCCCGCCTGTTACAGCGCTACTCATCTCCATGCCAGACATAGCGCTCGCTACAGGCAGGCTGGTCATATACAGGTCACGCGCCATACTAAGCAGGAACAGCGGGATCGTAAATGCCGTGCCGATCAACACCATGCGCTGTTGGCGGTCAATTTCCGCCTGACGTGCGGCGCGTTCGGCATCCTCGGGTACAGCAACATTCGAGAGATCGAGAACGCCGTAGCCGGCTGCTTCGACCGCTTTAATCAGGTCGCCGCGCCGCACGACGTTCGGGAGATATTGAACGGTCGCTCTTTCAGTCGCCAGATTGACGGCAACCTCCAGCACACCCGTCTTTTTGCTAATGGCACGTTCCACATTGCGAACGCAGCTTGCGCACGTCATGCCCGTGATTGGCAGTTCAATCGAAGCGGTAGCAACTCCGTAGCCCGCGTTCTTGACGCGCTCAATCAACTGCGGCACCGCGACCATCTGTGGATCGAATTGGATGCTGGCGCGTTCCGTCGCTAGGTTGACGGTCGCCTGAGCAACCCCGTCCGTTTTCGTCAAAGCGCGTTCGACATTACGTACACAGCTCGCACAGGTCATGCCTGTGATAGGAAGTTCGAGTTGTTGAAGGGCTGTTTCAGCCATCTCATATTCCTTTAGAAACTACGGTCATCCTTTACAATAAATCAGTCAACACATTTGCGGATGCGCTAAATGGCGTGAAGAAGGTTACTCCTCGCTGTACCATACTCCGCATCGAGTTTGGTGCGCTGTTGTGTAACTTGAGCTTGCCATG
>CALBRY010000455.1 GCA_937927665.1 uncultured Chloroflexota bacterium | reverse complement strand
TGCCAGGCAGCCATAACACCAAGCCCATGCGTAACCATGCCCTCTGCAGGGTGCTGGAACTCCACGATCACCGGTATCCGATGGATGCGTTCAAGGCGTATCTGCCGTCAGAGCGCTCATTGCTTCACCGATCATCAGCAAGCACACATGTTACTCGCACACCAATCCCACTGAATACTGACACGATCCATCGTGTCGCCGATGCACTGCTTGCATCCGGGTGCAAGCCACGCGGCGACTGGCTGAACGGCGCATGTCCGTTTCCAACCCGGCACAAACATGAAGACCGCCACCCTTCCTTCGGCTTCAATACAAAAACCGGATACGGCTTTTGTCACGTCTGCGGCACGCTGCTGCTCAAAGACCTGTGTCCGTCACTCGGCATTTCCTAAGTTCTGTGAGAGAAAGGATTGTTCTATGAGTTCCAAACCGTCCACCCCCAAGCCGACCGTGCTCACGCTGACCCTGCCCGAGGCAGACAGCGAGAGCAACACCGGAACGCTGCTGGTGCAGCGCGGCGACCTCGCCCGCGTGCATCAGTTCACCTACGAGCGCATCGCTGATCTGACCGAAGTCATCGCCGATGCACTCATTGCCTTCGCCGCCGTCGAAGCGGATCCGCCCATCATTCCCGATCTGACTCCGCCCAAACCGCAGACTCGCAAGCAAGCGGAACAACCTGCGCCTCCGAGCGAACCGACCGTCGAGATTCCGCTCAAGATGGGGACGAAAGCGGTCAAGATCAGCCACCTTAAGATCACCGGCGGCGAGACCGACGCAGCGGCGTATCGTCAAGCGGTAGTGCTGGCGGGCAAACAGATCGACGGGAAATTGTGGGACGGCGACAGCCCGATTCGAATCGATGATGTGTATGCGCTGGCGAAGAAGATGAAGCCCTCACCGAGCGCGATCTATCGTTGTTCACGCTGGAGAATTTTGTGCATACAGGACAGGGTACATAACGGATCAATAAATCTTGAATGCACCCATTTGACAGAAGTCGATGAATTCGTCAATTCTCCGTCGCTGCCCTGCATAAAACTCGGCTGGCTCAAGACGATAGTTGTGCATATGCAAGACATGTCCTGAATAACGCTTTGGATCAGAAATCATCCGCTTTAGCCAAGGATCGGTTTCCTCGAAATACGAGATAACTTCAACTTCGATGTCCGGATTCCCACAAGACTTGCGCTCCTCCGTCATAATTGCTGAATCTGCTGCTCTACGTGATCGTCAAACGGGCGAGGCGCTACGACCACGATCAGGAGATTTGATTTTTCGGAGGGTGGTAAGACCTGAACTTTACCCAACGCATCCGCGAACGCTAATGCATCCTCCGCTATCACAATCTGCCCATCATTGGTCTCATATCGTCATCTAGGCGCGTTCCCATTGAGCTCCAACCGTGTTTTCTCGCCAATTCAAGGAGTTTGCCCCATTCGATGAAGGTGAACTTAACCGACGAATCATCCACTTGGCTTGTCAGGAACATACCCATTCTAATCCTCCAAGAGTGAACACAGAGTTCGACTATTGATATATCAAGGAGAAGGCGTAACAAATGTCAAAACTTGATGTACAAGTTTCTCGCATCATCAAGATCGGCGCAACGCGGATCGTCGCGGATGCGTCGATGTCCGCGCTTGAGCCGGAGCAGCTTCGCACGCTGCTCAAACTCAGCTACCCCGAAGTGACCCACGCCGCGATCCATGATTCACTGACCCTGCACTTAGTGCTGCATATCACTGTTTTCACTTTTGGTTTACTCGTAACATGCACTTCATAGCAATACACATT
The DNA here is from genome assembly GCA_937927665.1 of uncultured Chloroflexota bacterium. GTDB lineage: Bacteria > Chloroflexota > Anaerolineae > Aggregatilineales > Phototrophicaceae > Flexifilum. Next base: position 5,629 of record CALBRY010000455.1, on the reverse strand, counting down.
GAGTCAGAGGATCGTCTCCTATGAAGCAATTGTCGCTCATCTGCCTAGTTCCGATTGGTTTCCTTCTATTTGCAGTGAATTCGGCAGGTGCCCAAACAACACCGATGCCTATCACGCTTCAGGTATTTCCAGCTCAAGACAGCTTAACTCTCTATGTACTGGGTGACACAAACGTTTCCTTGGAAGGTTTTGCCTATCAGATTTGAATTGATGGGGAAGCGCACAATTATCTGTTACAGAGCTATCCATCTTTTGGAATCAGTTTTTCGAGTATTCCCACGCCGATTTGTTTCAGTTTGATACGCAGTGAAAGCACCGCGGTGCTTCCTCAAAGTTGCCGAGAGATCACAACTTTAATACAGAGGTTGAGCGATGGGGATGTGTTTTGGATTAATCGTACGCTTTCCATCGCACTTCTTCCCGTGACAGACCCTGTTGGTATATGCGGCAGTCCACAGTGCATGTTTACCTTCACCCCCACTTCTTCAGCCGTTCCTCAATCCCCAACCACATCACCTTTTGACGAATTAATGACGTTCTCGGGAGCCAATGAGCAATGGGCAGTGCAGTTGAACGAGTCAGGGCGTATTCCATTCGTGCTGGTACCGGCAGGATGCTTTACGATGGGTTCCGAGGATATTGAAAATGCCAGTCCACCTACTCATCAATGCTTGAGAGATGCCTATTGGATTGGCTACACGGAAGTCTCCAATGCTCAGTACGCGCAATGTGTCGATGAGGGAAACTCCGTGAATCACGGATTGAGGTGACACGAACACGGACACCACGAGCGGAGGTGGATAGAAACGCTCGACGGCGCGCATCAAGAGCTTACGAAAACGGTCAAAACGGAGAAGTATTGGCATGAGCTTGTGCCGACCTTTGCCGGGACAACGTGTCAATAACCAGCGCACCAACACCCAAACGTTCTGCATCAGCAGTCCCAAACCCAAAAGAAAGAAGCGCAGCGCGGGATTACGCGAGTTAGTGAGTACTTTGACTTGGCGTAAGATCCGATAGGAGGCTTCGATGCCGAACCGTCGCCGATATTTGCTGTAGACTTGGTGCGGTGTCCAGTCGAGGTTGACCAGCACAATGACGAGCCATTTGCGCTGTTTCCGCTTGATTTTGGGATTCTGCACCCACGTATTGACCAGTGCCAACCGTGCGTGTGTGCCATCGGTGAAGGTATAGTCGGTGGAGAAACTGCCCCGTCCCTGACACAAAACGCGAATACCCCCTTTCTTCCCGCGAATCGGGCACGCCAGCACCGCTCGCTGCTGGGTGCGCTGCAAAAAGGTGATGATTTCCCCAGAACAAAAGCCTTTGTCCAGATACAGTACGGTTGCGTGCAACCCGATGTGCTTGAGCCGCATCAGCAATCGTTCTAGGTTGATGGCGCTGGTAACGTGCCGCGAACCGGATTACATCGTCGATCTCGACTTTGACCGCGTGGTGATCACGCCCTCGATCCGCTGCGAATCCGCGACTTTTTGCGCCGCCGCATGAGACTGCCCGCGAATACCACGCGGATTTCGTCAAAAAAGTCGGCGGACAGCATGAGAACATCTTCTGGATCGCGCCCAACCTGCCGCCTGATCTGAAATGGTCGCCCTATGATTGGGGCACCGAGAAGAAATACACGCGCAGGGATAACTGGCTGAGAGTCTGCGAAAAACCCTTTGGTATGATGTTGTTGGCGCGCAGCCCGTACATGCTGGAGATGCTGGCGCGGGTGTACGAACATCTATAGGGAAGTTTCTAACATTCTGAGTCATAATTGTAATAAATGACGTTGCAACTGTGGCTGATTACCCATCCTCGGCCTCGGTTTTACAGGAGATTGGGGTAATCGGCACTTCGTGAGCTGCCTCGAGCATCAGCAGTCAGGAAGCGCAGACCGGCTGAAACATCATGGTTGAACAGCATCACTTCTACATTATCCTGCTGCTGTTAGCGTGCAGCATCGCATCCCTGACTGCATTCCAGATATGGAAACGCCGGACGACTCCGGGAGCCTATGCCCTTCTGCTCTACATGCTGGGGTTGTGTATCTGGGCGCTGACCTATGCTCTCTACTGGGCATCGCTATCCCCTACTGATAGGCTCTTCTGGCTCAATCTGACCTATGTGGGCGTTGTCATGCCCCCAGGAGCCTTGTTCGCCTTTACCCTCTATCAAACGGGTCGCAGCGCGCTGCTGAAAGGGCGTCGCGCCTTATTACTGGGGGTGGAGCCTGCCATCACACTCCTGCTGCTGGGAACAGACCCCTGGCATGGACTGTTCTTTGCAGGAAAACAATCAGCGGAGTCGAGCACGATTTTTGACGGCGGTCCCTGGTTCTGGATTCATGTCCTGTATTCCTATGGCTTGATTGCAATCGCGACTGCGTTGCTGCTCCAAGCGCTTCTGCGCTCGACGCGCGTCTTTCGCCACCAAGCGGTGCTGGCTCTGTTCGCCGTGATGTTCCCTTGGATTAGCAATTTCATCAGCCTCACGGGATTGAATCCACTGCACGGTCTCGACTTAACCCCGCTCTCGTTCACACTCACCGGACTGATCTTCGCCTACAGCCTCTCCCGCACCAAGCTGCTGGATCTCATCCCCGTAGCACGGTTTCAGGTGGTCGATCAAATGAGCGTTGGTGTCCTTGTGATCGATCAATATCATCGAATTGTCGATACGAACCCTGCGGCACTCGCGCTTCTGAGGAGGCTGACCGGGCTTCAGTCCGAGCATCTGATTGGCATGTCCGTATGCACGGTACTGCCAGACTGGGATAGCTGGATCGGGCGGGAAGCGCCGATCAATTTCATCGTCGAGGGTGCCGCGCATACCGCCGACACGCCAACGTTGCGGGTGGCTATTTCTCCTTTGCTCGACGCACAGGCGAAGCATCGCGGACAGATCGTGATGTTATCCGATGTGACCAAAGAAAAGCGCATGGAAACAGAACTCCGGCAAAGCTTGAATTACTTCCAAGCGATCTTTGATTCCGCGCCCGACGCCATTTTCATCTGCGACGCCGCGACCGGACGTGTCCTCGATGCCAATGTGCGCGCGTCCGATCTTTTTGGCTGTACACACGAGGAGTTGATCGGCATCCGTGAGATCGATCACTTCAAACCCGGTGTTGCGCCGTTCACACGCGACAATGATAACCAGTCGATCTGGCTGGATACGCGCATTCGACCCGCGCGGTTGGGAAATGATGACCGCTTCCTGGTCAGGGTCAGCGATGTCACCGAGCAGAAGCACGCCCAGCAGCAAGAATTCGAACTGGCGCTTGAGCGTGAACGGGTCAGCATTCTGTCCCACTTCATCCGTGATGCGTCGCACGAATTCCGAACGCCTCTAGCCGTCATGCGTACGAGTATGTATCTCTTGACCCGCACGGATGACGCAGCGCGGCGGCAGGAAAAAGCCGAGCAGATCGAGCTTGCCATCAACCATATGACTCGTCTCGTCGAAATGCTCGTCATCCTCGCGACTCTGGACAGCGGTCTGCCCCTCAAACGTCAGTTAACCGATGTGAATCTGCTGATCAATCAGGCTGCTGCCGCGCCGCGCCTCAGTCAAAAAACGCTGCGATGGGAGTTCAACCTGTTGCCCTGCGCCAGCAGCGATATTGATCCGGAGCAGTTGCTAGAGGCGCTGCGCCAACTGCTTGATAACGCCATACACTTTACGCCTGAAGGCGGACTCATCTCGGTCTCTACCTATCAGCTTGACGATCATCTGTCGATCGAAATACGAGATACAGGATGCGGGATTGCCGAAGCCGATCTGCCGAAAATCTTCAACCGCTTCTTTCGGCTGGACGATGCGCATACGTCGTCCGGTTTTGGGCTGGGGCTGCCGATCGCAAGGCGGATCGTCGAGATGCACGGCGGCAGTATCAGCGCGACCAGTCAGCTTGAGCAAGGAAGTACGTTTCGCATCACCCTGCCCATCGGGAAAACCGATCAGCGAGACGATGGTTTCCAAGTCGAGTAGGCGGATTAGGTTTTCGCACCATACGGGGGAAGCGCGTCATCCAGTCGCCCCCCCCGCAACGCGGCAGCAGGTGAAAGTGCGGCTTCACCGTGATCAATTCACGGAAGTCGTTTTGGACGGTTCTCATCGTCCTGAATCGCAGCTTAGGATAACATGACCACCGTGTCGAACGGATCGCAGCGATCTTCCGGAACGAGCAAGATGGTTTTGTCACCGCGTCGTTCTAACGGCACTGACATACCATCGCGCAGCAGTCGGGCTGATGTGATCGTTTCCGGTACGCCTTCTAACACGATTTCATCGCTTTGATGGTCAAGGATATGGACGTAATGGGTATCGCCCCTCCGTGTGCTCACCGCCATCGCCGTTTGAGGAATTTTGCCTTTCCCCGTCCCGTAGATCGACTCACCATTGGCGTGCAGCCACTCCCCGATTCGACGCAGCCGTTTCGCATGGTCGGGGAGGATCTTTCCGAGCGGCGTGGGACCTACATTGAGCAGATAATTCGCCCCCATGCTTGCGCTCCGCACCAACAGATGGATCAGGCGGCGTGTCGATTTTGTGTTGTGGTCGGCAGCGCTGTAGCCCCAGTGATCGTTGATCGTCATGCACACCTCAATGGGGAGCGCGTGAATCTCGGTCGTGTTAAAACCTGCCGTGTTCATGCCGGGTAGATCCTGTTCAAAGCCTTGAATATCTTCTCCCGGCAGCGGGACATCATGGCGATTGTTGATGATCACCGCGTGCGGCTGGAGCGTATGGATCATGTTATACAGCTTTTCGTACTCGAACGATCCGCCGGGAGTAAAGTAGGCGTTGGTTTTGTCGATCGGGTGACGGGGCCAATCGCCGTCAAACCACATGCAGGCGATCTCGCCATAATTTGTGCAAAGCTCGCGCACCTGTCCGTGCAAGAAGTCAAGGTAATCCGACCACGCCAGCCCACTCTCGGTACGGAAACGATATGCCGGGTGCTGCCAGTCGAGCAGTGAGCTGTAAAAGCCGAGTTTCATATCGCGCCGGCGCGCCACCGCGTCCGCCAGTTCGCGGATTGGATCACGCTTGAAAGGTGTGGCGGTCACCTTGTAGTCACTCAAAGCGGTGTCATACATGCTGAAGCCGTCATGGTGACGACTGGTGATCACGATGTATTTCTGTCCGGCATCGGCGGCAGTGCTGACCCATGCCTCGGCGTCGAAATCAACCGGATTGAACTGCTGTACCAATTTCCGGTATTCCGGCACAGGAATACGTTGGGTATGCATCACCCATTCCTCAACCGCCAGAATTGAGTACAACCCCCAATGAATGAACATCCCAAAGCGGGCGTCTTGAAACCAGCGCAGACCTTCTGGTGATACCATGCTTGCATCCCTTCCCTTGAGTTACTTCCCCTTGCGAATGCGACACGCTGAAAAACCGTTCAACAGATATGAAAGCCCGAACGAGAGGCTAAACATGATCACGAAGTAGATGAAGCGGCAGCGCGATGCGAACCACGTCGAGCAGACGCTCAAGGATGACCTCGCCTTTGAGGGAGAACATTATCACGATAGTGAACAATCTCGCCATCGAAACATCTAGTGCGACGGCTGTTCCGCCGAGCCACTGAGGCACGATGGTCAGATAGAAG
>CALBRY010000454.1 GCA_937927665.1 uncultured Chloroflexota bacterium | reverse complement strand
ACATGCGCGGACTCAACACCGCGAAAGCACACCTGATCGCGCTCGGCGCACCCGTGCCAATGCTCCCCCCGTTTGATCCGTCCGCATGGGAGCCGCTGCCGGAGGTGGAGATCGATCCATAGGGTGCAGAGGGGTGAGCGATAACGCTTGCCTCTCCTTGGCAAAAGTTGCAGACATATTCCCGCAGGAAGGTTATGCACTTTAGATGAATGCGCACAGCACAAAACTGGATTATGCTCATGACATAATGCGAGTATGATTACAGCTATACCACCAACATTCTGAAATTTTCTTAAGTGGATATGTCATGGCAGTGATATCGCAAACGAAGCCCGTTGACCGCCCTCGTTATCGATCTCCATTTAGGACGACTCATCGCCGTGTGTTTCTCCACGCTGTGTCCAACCTAATTATCATTCCGATTTACCTCATCACCGTGCTGCATATCACACGCCTGTTTTGGCAGTGGTTTGCTGAAGACGGTAATCCGCTTCGCACTGCCTTATTCCAGTTGGCGTGGTCGCCCGCCATCAGTGCTTCGGCTCTGCCGCTGATCGCCGCTGTGGTTTTGATTTTGCTATGGGGATCGACAATTCTCGTGTGGGGAGTCGCGCTCGCACCATTTGTCCTATCCCTATGCGCAATTGATCATCCTCATTGGCGTAATGGAGTCAGCCGCCGGGGGATAGCGGTTGCTATCACACTCCTGCTGATCACCAATTTTCTTTTGAAGCAAAGTGGTTTGTTACCCGGGATGCAGGGGCTGTACAGCCCGGAAGAATGGAACAGCTTCCTGATCATCCATGTCGCATTGTGGATTTTCTACGCAGTACGGTTGATCTCTGATCGAAAATTAACCCGATGGGCAGTTCTGGCAACATTAGTTGCCTTAGTCGTTCTGCTGCTTTTGCCATCAATTGGCGACCCCTTACAGATTATGATTATTCGGAGCGTCCAATCTCCAGAATATCTTCTTCTGCTCACCGCAATGGCGTTCAATTTATGGATCGTAGCAACGTACGTGATCCAAAGTGTGAAACTGCAGCAGTGGATACCCCGTGAGCCACGATTTCGGATTGCACTTTCTACTTGGGCTTCGCTCATCTTGATCATCATTTGCGGTGTTCTGTCGCTGCGCCCTCAGGCATTGACGGATCTTGATGCGTCCAAGACTCACCCAGATGACTTTTTGTTCGCATTGGCATCTTTGGCAGCAATGGCAGTTGGTGTGCAGCCTCGTCATTGGTTCAGCCGTCAACGTGCTTATTTCCGCAACGTGTTCGCGGCAGTTCGTGAAGACAGCCTGCGCCAAATCGCCTCTCCAACACTTGAAGAATTGAATCTGCTCAATCGCGTACGAAGCTGGCTATCGCGCACAATCACGATCGATAATCTGGGATTTGGGTTTCCTCTCAGCTTGTTTCTGGGTTTTGTGATAGTACCGGTCATTGAAATCGTTGTGCTGGTAAAGGACGTGGCTAGTTTTGCAGATTTAATCACGACCGGACTGCCAAGTGGTCTGATACTCGCCTTGATCTACCTGTTAATCTGGGCATACCGGCATCGGCAAAAATACATCGTCCTGCCATTCAAAGTAGATGGAGATGACAAAGATCGGGCGGAACTTGGTGGAATCTCAATGCAGGTTTCCCACGCATTGACCAAAGAAATCCGGCAGATTGGTCTGCTTATGCAAACCCGTCAGGTTGACAGCGCACAAGCGACCGGTGGGTCAGCGCTTGCACACTTTGTTTCCAGTGGGCAGGAACCGAAATTTATCGAGGAGTTAGGCGCGCTTGCGAATTTCGATGAATCACCAAGCGGCAGGTTGTTGAGTAATGTCGCATCCTATTTCATCAACTCATTGGCTGTGATTCGAGTACGCGGCGCAATTCGCAGACGTGCCGATGCGAGTCTCGAATTATGGGTTGAATTGAGCCGCCAGCGCGATCAAGTGGTGTCTGTTGACAAAGTGATTGTGCCAATGTCGCGCGCCGATGACCTAGACGAACGGACACTCCAACAGATATCGCGCGAAATGGCGATCAAACTCGTCCTAAAATTAGGTCAAAGCTATCACCTCGCCTCCAATTGGCAGAGTTTACGCTTGTTCCTTGAGGGATTAGAAGCTTCTACCGAACGCAATTGGTGGGGCGCGATCAATGCTTATCGCGCTGCGATACAGCACGAAGAAGCAGAACGCGGCTCGTTCGGTATCGGGCATTATCATCTCGGCGCGACGCTTCTCTCACTTGGCGAAACCGATCAAGCAAAAAAGCACTTAGAGCTGGCAGAGGCAAGTGGTCCGCCACTTGGTGAAACGCAGTATTTATTGGCACTTGCCTTGGTGAATGAGCATTGGTCGAACCTTGACGAAGATTTCAGCTTGTTCAAAACCATCGAACGGCGTAGTCTTCGCGCGCTAAAACTGCGTGTGCAGTTCCCAGAAGCTATGCACCTATTGGGTTCTGCGTACTACCAGCGCGCCAAGTTGATGGAACGCAAGGAAACTCAAATAGCTGACGCCAAAACCGATCCAAGCAGCAGTAAACCCGTCACATCGTCGAGAGTGTATTGGGAGTCCTACCGGAAAGCGATTTACTGGCTTCGGCGGGCGGTGAATGCTTATCACCGGCAAATCCTGCGGTCACTCGAACAAAAACGCACTTCACCGGCGACGACATCAGAGTTTACCCACTTGCTGCAAGCACGTATGACGGCAGCACATCAACTCGCGGATGCACTTCGTGCGCTTTCATTCTTCCAAGAAGCCGAAACATACTACCAAGATTTTCTGACGGTCTTCCCGGAAAACGTTCGCACCTTGTATGACATGGCGAAAACTTACTGCATGGCGGAACAGTGGCAGCGAGCGGATGAATTTATCACCCGAAACCTGTTCACTGTGCCGGAAGCAGAATGGTCTGCGGATGCGCATTTCTACGCTGGATGGGCATACGCCGGCGGGATCAGCGATACGCTGAAAGACCGCTACTACCGAAAAGCTCCAAGCTGGCTGGCTGAGCGGTGGAAAAACCTTGCGCCGCGACGTGACCAATTT
>CALBRY010000453.1 GCA_937927665.1 uncultured Chloroflexota bacterium | reverse complement strand
ATGATTTCGCTCCAGTTACGCACAACCGCACCGCAAAACCGTATGCAGATGCTCAAGCTGGTGATCGATCAGCTTCAGGGGATCGGCGGGTCGCGCTCGATCGGCATGGGACCCAACCGCGTGCTGTCGCTGCCGGATGCAGTCGCGGGGGCACTGATGGATCACTACTTCCCACAGGAGCGCGTTGAGCAGATGAGCTTGTTCGCGGCGCAGTTCGATATTCCGGTTGAATCGCTGACGAACGGAAATGGTGACGGAAACGGTCACACGCACATGATGAACGAGTCGGACGCACCGGTACGCGGCTATTCACGCGGGGCTGAGATTTGCCCGTCGTGCGGCACGGTGTCGTTGATCCGCATTGAAGGCTGCAAGAAATGCACGTCGTGCGGTTACAGTGAGTGCTAACTGAATGTCAGAATTGGGGGCGTTCGATAGTGAATGCCCCTCTTAAAAGGGGGTGATTGCGATGTGATGTTAAGAAGAGGACGACATCTTAGGTAAATCAGGTAAAGCGTGTTCGTCAGTACCAAGAGGAAAAAGATGGGAAACAAGCAGAACGGGCAGAAGCCCGGTGAACGAGCAGACCGATCTGGACAAGCCATTCCAGTTGGTCCAAGGGGTGGTCAGGGTGGAAATGAGATTACAGTGGTGAAAGATAAGCCGCTGCCGCCCACACCGAAACCTAATCAAAAGTGGGTCGTTGTCGATCCGACGAAGAACAACTCGGGTAGAGGCAAATAACATCGTATGGTGGGGGAAGATACTCAACGGCTGGTACCCGTTGGAACAGCTATCTTTCCCTCACCACACATCATCCAAGAGAACACATAACATACCACGTATGTATTCCCACGCGCAAGATACTGCGGGGTATGAAAATGGAGATAAAACAATATGTCAACCCAATGGGCTGATTATGCAATCACTTGCGTTCGGTATGTGAGGGACGCATACGGAAATCGTCTGTACATTGGATGGTTGGGCGTGCGATACGTACATGCTTCTACTATCGACTCGCCACAGCTTTGGACTCGCGAACAGGTTATCCATCGTATTGAGAGCGGTACAAGGTTCATCACCGCATTCTCTAATAATGGATCAGACTTCTATCCGGGTGACGACGTAAGAGTGGTTACCGCCGCCAACTGGAAGAAGTACCTACGAACCGACGGAAATCGTACCGACGCTGACAATCTAGGCAGTCTGCCGGAATGTTAGGTGAATAATGCAAAAGAGGGCAGTCGCTTATTGGACTGCCCTTTTTTATTGCCGATTTCCTACCCGCTATTGAGGTAAAATGCTGCCAATTGCCGCCCGCGCTTCATCCGGGAGAGCTTCTGTGCGTCGTTGGATGATTTTTGTCTTGTTCTTGGCGATTGCCGCACGCTTGATTTATGCCGCTGCGATCTATACGCCCGATCTCGCTGCTTTTGAAAGCGGGGATTACATCCTGTATCGCATCGGCGCGGAACATATCCGCACGGTGGGGGATTTCACAAATAGTTTGTTTCTTGTGCGTCCGCCGCTGTTCCCGTTGTGGGTCGCATTTTTCAATATCAATCCGCCGCTGATCATCGGCGCAAATATCCTCATGGGAGCGCTGACCGCTGTTTTGGGGATGGTTTTTGCGCGTCAACTGCATCCCGATGAGCGGCTTGCACGCGGAGTCGGGATCATCCTTGCGCTTGAGCCGACGATGGTGCTGTATTCGGCGTTTCTGGGTCCCGAACCGCTCGCCAATATCCTTTTGTTAATCGCATTGATCGCGGTGCTGCGCGCTATGCAGCCTGAGTCGAGCTTCGGGTGGAGCATCGCCGCCGGAGCCGCGCTGATGGGATCGGCATATGTACGCCCATCGACGTATCTGTTTTGGATAGCGATCGGTGCGTGGTGGCTGGTTAAGAATCGTCATCAGTGGCGGCGCGTATTCGCGTTTGTCACCGTGTGCGCGATCGGGTCTGCCGCGTGGACACTCCACAACGCGCGGGTATTTAATACGCCGAGTTTTTCAACGGTTGCGCCGTATACGATGGTTTATTATCACGCGGCATCCGTCGAGCGGATCGCCACTGATCAGCCGATTGAACAGGTGTATGTGTCGATCAATGAGCGCGTGGCGGCATATGCAGGCTTGGAGTTCGAGACGATTGACGAAGGCACGCGACACAGCTTTCTCGCCGCGCCGCCCAACGTACAGGATGCGCTCAACCGGACGGCGTGGGAGATTTTTAGCGCCAACCCGCTGATCACGCTGGCGACATTTCCGATCGGGTTTGCGCGCATGTACGGCTTATTTCCCGATGTGATCAACGCTGGCACGCTTTTGATCGCCGCGTTCAATGTCGTGTTTGTTCTCGGCGCGTTGATCGGCGTGGTGATCGCTTTGCGTCAGCGGCGCTGGATGCTGCTGATCAGCACATGTTTACCGATCGTGTACTACACCGCCGGAACGCTGATCGTTAAAAGCGCGGGCATGGATACCCGTGAGCGCTCCATGCTTGAGCCGATGATCGCGGTGCTGTTTACAGCGGCGGTGCTTTCCATATGGGATCATTGGCGGAATCGGCGCACAACGCCTCAACATGCGTGACCAGTGCGAGGCATTCTGTGAGCGCGGCTTCGAGCTGTGGGGCGGATTCGCCAAGTGTGCCGAGAATCGCGCCGATCCGCTGGGCATAATCAGGCGGCACGCGCGAAAATTCCGCCGTCATCGCAACAGCTTTCTTTTCGTTGATCCAATAGCGTTCGTTTAGCGCGAACAGCGTTTGAGTCATCACCGAAACGGCGCGGAAGATGCTGCCGGTGACATGATAAACATCGCCGCGTCCGGCGGATTTTTGCGCGGTATCGAGCGAGAAACGCGCTTCCCACATGGCGCGGATCATTGCCTGCTTCAGCGGCGGCGGATACGGCGTTGTTTTTGCCTTGAGCGCCGCTAACGCTCCGTGTGGATCGACCAGCGGAATTGTGTAAAACACCTCACCGATGTAGATCGCCGTATTGAATCCGAATGGATGCCCCGCCTGATAATGAATCGCCGGACGTCCGGCGGCGCATTCGTCTACAAAGTGGGTGACACGCGCCATGTTCCGGTACAGCCAATCGACGCGCCGCCCGTTGATCGTCAGCCAGCCGCCGCCATCAATCCACTGTCCCCATTCGCCGTAGGGCGTTATCACATCGCCGGCAGCACCGTGCCGATCATCGAGTTCGACCGCCAGCGCGTTTAGCGCCGTCAGCGATGGGCGGTGATCGCTGTCGTAATAAATACCGAGATCCACATCCGAATTGGCGTCGGCTGTGCCGCGCGCCCATGAACCGCCCAACGATACCGCGATCACACCTTCGATGGCTGTTAGACGCTCGGCAATTGAGCGCGCAAATGCGTGTATGGATGCACTCATGACATCACCTCCTTGACAGTTTCCCTTATAATAGCCCGCGTTATCGTGAACGAGACGAGGCAATAGCGCTTGAAACGACTGCTCAAAACCGCGTTCCGGTTGATTCTGATTGTGATTGGCGTAGAACTGGTCGTCTTTTTCGTGCTGCTCCTTGCTGTGCATTTTTACGGTCAAACCGATCATGCCCAAGACGCCGATGTTATCATCGTGTTGGGGGCAGGGCTTCGCTACGATGGCGAAGCGGGCGCGGCATTGACCCGACGCACGCGTTATGCCGCTGATCTATGGCGGCAGGGGTACGCGCCGATGCTAATCTGCACGGGCGGCGTGGCGATCGGACGCGTCCGCAGCGAGGCGGATGCGTGCCGCGAAGTCTTGATCGAAGAAGGCGTCCCCGATGAGGCGATCGTCTTGGAAGAACGCAGCCGCAGCACCGAAGAAAACGCGATTTACACGCATCCGATTATGAACGAAAACGGCTGGACGAGTGCCGTACTCGTGACGGATGGGTTTCATCTGCTGCGCGCACAGTGGATTTTCAACCTTGAGGGCATAACGGTGTATCCCAGCCCAACGGTGAACCCGGCAATCCCGACGTATGTCTTTGCGATTCTGCGCGAGGTTGCGGCGCTCCATTGGCAGGCGGTTCAGGAACTTTTTAATCTGCCATACACCCATATCCCATCGATTTAACCACGGCGACCCTACGCTTATCGAACACGGGCTATAATGCCCAATTATGATTGTGCTGAAAAAGGATGGCTGGCTATGCCAAAGCTGCTGATCCCATTGCTGGCGCTTGTCCTCCTCTTAGGAGGGGCGATTTACGCGCAAGATGTGCCGCCGGAGACGGCGGTCGGAATGCTTCAGGTGGCGGATGTGCTGCCCGCCGCTGATAGTGTGGGAGTCACCCCTGACGCATTGATCGTTGTCATCTTCAACCGCCCGGTTGTGCCGCTGGTGACAGCGCAAGAAGCGGGTGATCTTCCCGATCCGCTCGTGATCGATCCGCCGGTGAGCGGCGAAGGCGAGTGGATCAATACGTCGATTTATACATTCCGTCCGCAGCCGGGATTAGCGGCAGGGCAGTCTTACACAGTGACGGTTGACGCGGGATTGACGGCTGTCGATGGGGCGGCACTCGCTGAACCGTTTACGTGGACATTCACAACCGCCGCGCCGGTGATCGTCGAAACCTTCCCCGAAAACGGCGCGAGCGGTGTTTCGCTGACAACGACGATCGGGTTTACGTTCAGCGTTCCGGTGGATCGCACCCTCGCTGAGGCGGCGTTCTACTTACGCCCGGTGATCAGCGAAGTGCTGACGATGTGGGGAGCGTTTGAATGGAACGACGATTCGACCGGATTCCGGTTCATACCCGTCGAGTCGCTGAACATCAACACGCTTTATGCGGCGGGCTTCTCCCCGGATGCTCAGCTAGCGGCGGGCGGCGGGGCAGGCTTGGAAGGCACAAACGAAATTCGCTTCACGACGGTGCCGCTTCCGAGAGTCCTGAATACATCGCCGTTTGATGGGCAGACGGACGCACAGCCGTATAACGGTTTCACACTCTTTTTCGCTTCGCCAATGAACCCGGAAACGATCCGCGATCATGTGAAGATCGAACCGGAGCCATTCAACGAATTCGATACGTATTACAGCGAATGGGATAACAGCTACACGCTGGCATTCTCCAGCGAACCAAGCACTGATTACACGATCACGATCCAGCCGGGGATGGAAGACAGCTACGGCAACCGGATCGAAACAGAATTGATCGTGCGCTACCGCACCCTGCCGTACTCGCCGGATATTGCGCTGCAAGCGCCGAGCGGGATCGGTTTTTATAATGCTTACAGCCCACAAACACAGGTCTTTATCACACATCGCAACGTCAGCCGTGTTGATCTGGAACTCTACCGCGTGCCGGTCGATGATCTGCTGCGGCAGGTGACAGGCGAAACGTATTATGATCCGGCGGGATCGTATACGCCGGATGCGGCGCAGCTTTTGCGCTCGTGGTCGATCCAATCGGATACGCCGGAAAATCAACGGCGTTATGAACTGCTCGATCTCGGATCGGAGATCGGCGCATCGACAACATGCGAAGGCGCGCCAGAAAGCCGCGTTCGGATTGGCGATTCGGTGCGGGTGATCGCTGATGCGGTGCGCGTTCGTCAAACGCCTGTAGATGGCGAGGTTTTGACCGTGCTGTACACGAATGCGATTCTGCCCATCGTCGGCGGATCGACATGTGCGAATGAATTCGTGTGGTGGGAGGTAGAACTCCCCGACGGGCGGCGCGGTTGGATCGCGGAAGGCGATTTGAACGAGTATTACATCGAAATCGAAACCCCCGGCGCGGCGACACAAGTCACGGTCAGCGAGGGTGAAACAGGACTGCCGCCCGGTGTGTATTTCCTGCGTTTTTCTTCGCCGGAAACATCGGCACAAGGGTTTATGCCGACGGGGCATTTCTTGATCGTCAGCGATACGGTGATCACGACGAAAATCGCGGCGGATGAACTGCTGGCATGGGTGACGGATGCGGAAAGCGGCGCTCCGGTGCAATCGACCAGCGCGACTGTGTACGAAGATCAACAGGTG
>CALBRY010000452.1 GCA_937927665.1 uncultured Chloroflexota bacterium | reverse complement strand
CCCTTCGCACTGCTGTCCAACTTGGTGACTATGATGCCTGTCACATCGACGATCTCTCGGAACTTACGCGCCTGTTCAAGCGCATTTTGTCCGGTTGTACCATCCAAAACGAGCAGAACTTCATGCGGCGCATCCGTGACGACTTTTTGCGACACATTCTTGATCTTAGAAAGTTCTTCCATCAAGTTGTGATTGGTGTGCAGCCGACCTGCTGTATCCACCAGCAGTACATTCATCCCACGCGCCCGCGCCGCCGCCGCCGCGTCGAATACGACTGCTGCCGCATCCGAGCCGGGCTTGTTGGCGATAACCGGGACGCCGACACGTTCGCCCCATTTCTGGAGTTGGTCAATTGCCGCTGCGCGGAACGTATCGCCCGCCGCCATCATTACCTTACGTCCCGCCAGTGTAAGGCGGTGTGCAAGTTTGCCAATCGTCGTCGTTTTGCCAGACCCGTTCACCCCGACGATCAAAACGATCGACAGTTCACGCCCGCTCACGTTGAGCGTAGGCGGGTGATCGAGCAGACTCCGCAAAACTGCTTTGAGCGCCTTTTTCACGCCTTCCGGTTTGGTGATGCGCTCTTTACGAACCCGTTCCTGAAGGAGATCAAGCACGCGGCGGGTGGTCGCTACGCCCATATCCGCCTGAATCAACAGCGACTCGACATCATCCCATGTCTCGTCATCGATCTGCGCGCCGCCTAAAAGCTGTGAGATACGCCCAAAGAACGATTGGCGGGTTTTTTCCATACCATCGCGGAAAATGCCCAATGCCTGAACTCCAATCGCTAACTCTGCACAAAGGGGGATTCTGTCTGAAAATACCCACCAAGTATAGCCGTACCGTTAGGTGATCACAAGCGTTTTCTAGGAAATGGCGCTATAGTACAGGGAGCGAAAGGACATCAACGTGAGCGAAAAACTCACTCATTTGGATAGCGATGGGCGCGCACGCATGGTCGATGTAGGCGCGAAACCTGATACGGAACGGACGGCAGTTGCGCGCGGCGCGGTCATCATGCAGTCGGAAACACTGCGCTTGATCCGCGATGGTGCGATCAAAAAAGGCGATGTCCTCACGATTGCGCGGATCGCGGGAATCATGGCGGCAAAAAAGACGAGCGACTTGATTCCGCTGTGCCATCCAATCGCGTTGAGCCATCTCGAAGTAACGATCACACTCGATGAATCGGCAAACAGCGCAAATATCACCGCGACAGCCCGCACGATTGGCAAAACCGGGGTCGAAATGGAAGCGCTTACGGCAGTGACAGCGGCGGCACTGACCATTTATGATATGGCGAAAGCGGTAGATCGCTCAATGCGTCTGACCGATATACGGCTGGTCGAAAAGACTGGCGGGCAGCATGGGGATTATCGGGCAGAGGATTAACAAATGCAGATTTCGACACTGTTGTTCGCAACGCTTAAAGACGCGGCGGGGCAGTCGCGCTTAACGCTGAATTTCCCCCACGATCACACAACGGTTGCACACGTACGCGATGAACTTATCCGCATTCATCCCCGCCTTGCCGCGCACATGCCAAATGCGATTGCGGCGGTCAACCGCGAATACGCATTTCCGGCGGATGAAGTCAAAGATGGGGATGAAGTGGCATTCTTCCCACCCGTCAGCGGCGGATCGGGTGAGCCGCCGTATCCTGTGATCGTTCGTTTGGCAGATGCGCCGTTCAGCACCGATGCACTGGTCGAGTCGATCACCACATCGGCGACCGGGGCGGTGTGCGTTTTTAGCGGGATGGTGCGGGGGGAAACAAACCGCGCCGATGACCAGCATCATACCCAACACCTCGAATATGAGGCGTACGCGCCGATGGCGCTGGAGAAAATGCAGCAGGTAGCCGACGAAATCCGCGCGCAGTATCCCCTTGTGCAGGGGATCGCCATTGTGCAGCGCATCGGTCATCTAGAAGTAGGGCAGAACACAATCGTGATCGCCTGTTCCAGTGGGCACCGCGATCAAGGTTGTTTTGAAGCAGCAAGGTATGGGATTGATCGGCTGAAAGCGATCGTTCCGGTTTGGAAAAAAGAAGTACGCCCCGATGGTGAATCGTGGGTGGAAGGGGAGTATCATCCGAAGCCGGATGATCGCCGGAAAGATGATCAGGCATCGTAACGGAGCAGATTAAAATGAAACGCGTTGTCATCACCGGATTCGCCATGATCACCCCACTGGGGCTGAACACCGAAGAAACATGGACGAATATCAAGGCGGGCAAGAGCGGCGTTGGTTATATCACCCGATTCGACACGACAAAATATAACGTCAAGGTCGCCGCAGAAGTGAAGAATTGGGAACCTACAAAGTATATTTCCGCAAAAGAAGTCCGCCGCATGGATCGGTTTCAAACATTCGTGATGGCGGCAGCACAGGAAGTCGTGAAACAAAGCGGATTTGCCGTCCGCGATGAGCGCGAAAGCGTTCGCACCAGCATCGTGATCGGCTCATCCGTCGGGGGAATCGAATCGTATTACGAAAACGCCTTTGATCTGTTCAAGACGGACGATCCGCGCCGCATTTCGCCGTTCGGGATTCCGATGATTTTGGTGGACGGCGGGAGCAATCTCGTTTCGATTGAACTCAATGCATGCGGTCCATCCGCGACCCCGATCAGCGCATGCGCGACAGGGGCGGATTGCATCGGGCACGCTTACATGTTGATCAAGTCTGGGCGTATCGATCAAGCGCTTGCCGGGTGTGGGGATGCGCCGATTATCCCGATCGGCATTGCGGCATTTGACCGCGTGGGAGCATGCTCCCGCGAAGCAGAAAATCCGGCGTGGGCGATTCGCCCATTTGCGAAAGATCGCCCCGGTTTGGTATTTGCCGAAGGGGCGGCGATCGTCGCACTCGAAGAACTCGAACACGCCAAAGCACGCGGCGCGCAAATCTACGCCGAATTGGTGGGCTATGGCAGCACCTCTGACGCATTCCATATCACCGCCCCCGAGCCGGAAGGCATGGGAGCATCATGGGCGATGCAGTTTGCGCTGGAAGATGCCGGGCTGCCGCCGACCGCAATTGATTATGTAAACGCACACGGCACAGGCACAAGCCTCAACGATACGATGGAGACGAAAGCGATCAAGCGCACGTTTGGCGATCACGCTTACAAGATGCCCATCAGTTCCACAAAGAGCATGACCGGGCACGGCATGGGAGCAACCGCCGCGATGGAGGCAGTATTCTCGCTGCTTGCCATCCGTGACGGCGTGATCCCACCCACGATTAACTTGATCGAGCCTGATCCTGAACTCGACCTCGATTATGTGCCGAATACCGCCCGCGAAGTGCCAGTCAAGACGGTGATGAGCAATTCGTTCGGGTTTGGTGGACACAACGCCGCGCTGATTATTAAGGCATACAACGGTTCATGAGAACGATCGAGGATTTTGCGCGAACGCATCAGTTGCACTTTACACAGCCGGAACTCCTGACACAGGCGCTCACGCATCGATCTTATCTAAACGAACACGATGAACCCGGCATGAGCGATAACCAGCGCCTCGAATTTCTGGGCGATGCCGTGATCGGGTTCATCGCGGGCGAATGGCTGTACAACCGATATCCAACCATGAACGAAGGCGATCTCACCCGGCTGCGCGCCTCATTGGTGCAGCGCGAATCGCTGGCAGAATTGGCGCGTGCGGATCAAATTGGTGAAGTAATCCGCATCGGCAAAGGCGAAGAAGCAAACGGCGCACGCGATAGCGAAAACATCCTCTGCGATGCGTTCGAAGCGGTAGTCGGCGCGATCTTTCTCGATCAAGGCATGGATGGCACGCGGCGCTATGTCATTCCGCGCCTTGAAGATCGGCTTGAGCGCGTCTTAAGAACACAGCTTGACCGCGATGCCCGCAGTCTGCTTCAAGAATGGAGTCAGGCACACCATAACCTGACTCCGCGTTATGTCATTGTCGAACAATCGGGTCCCGATCACGATAAGCAGTTCACCATCGAAGTCATGATCGGGTCACGGGTAGCAGGGCGCGGCGCGGGGCGGAGCAAACAAGCCGCCGCTCAATCCGCCGCCCGCGATGCGCTGGTGCGTATGGAAATAGAAAGCGAAGACAAAAACCCTTCGTAGGGGGTATCCCCCAATTCAGGGTGGTGCGACGAGTGTTGTAGGGACAGGGCATGCACCGAAATCCCCCTCTCCCCGCTAGATTCGCCCCTTTTAGCGAGTGCTTTTGCTTGCTCCCCT
>CALBRY010000451.1 GCA_937927665.1 uncultured Chloroflexota bacterium | reverse complement strand
TGCTCGTGCTGCTGATCGAGCCTGCCCCGCCGACGCCGATCACGCTGGTGATCGATGGCGCGGCACTCCCATTCAACACATATGCTCAAACGGTGGGGGATGCACTGCGCGAGGCAAATCTTGATCCCGCTATTGGCGATCAGGTTGATCCCGCCCCTGAAACCCTCATTCAAGCGAATATGATCATCCGTGTTGACCGTGCCCGCAGTGTGACACTCGTGGTGGATGGTGATGCGCGCCTTCTGTGGACATCGCTCACATCTCCGGCGGATATTTTGGCGTTGGCTGAGGTGACGCTCACACAAGGCGATCGGGTCATCATTGACGGCACACAGATCGAACCACAGGATGTCGCGGCATACCCTGTCCCCGCATCACAGATCAGCGTGCGGCGGGTGGTGCCGATCACGGTAACCGTAGACGAGGAATCGCCGCGCATGTTAGAGACGACGCGCGACACGGTGGGCGAAGCGCTGTACGACGCGGGAATCACAGTGTATGTAGCGGATACCCTCTCGGTTGATTTGAACGCCCCGGTTTATCCCGGCATGGCGATCACGATCCGCCGCGCCCGCCCGGTCACCGTGTTGGCGGATGGTCAAACGGTGCGCGCCCGCGCTCAGGGGGAAACCGTCGCGGATGCACTCGCGGAAGCAGGTATCGCCCTTGTGGGACTCGATTACACGATTCCGCCCGTCTCTGCACGTTTGATCCCCGGCATGTCGATCCGTGTAATCCGCGTGCGCGAAGAATTAGAAGCCACAACGGTCACGATCCCCTACGAGACGGTGTATCAAGCCGATGCCGCGCTCGAACTCGATCAAGTGCGTGTGCTTCAGAACGTGGCGGAAGGCGTCGAAACAACCCGAATCCGCGTACGCTACGAAAATGACATCGCAATCAGCCGCGAAATTGAATCGGTCGAGATCACATCGGCGGTTCAAAATCATGTGATCGGTTATGGAACAAACGTCGTCATTCGCTCGATCGATACCCCGACCGGAGTGGTTCAGTATTATCGTGTTCTCCGCATGTACGCGACGAGTTATCACCCGGCGGCGCTCGGCGGTGATTCAACGACGGCGACGGGGGCGCGGCTTCAGCATGGTGTGATTGGCGCAAACCCGAACCTGCTGCCGTATCACACGCAGATTTTTGTGCCGGGGTACGGCGTCGGTTCAATTGAGGATACAGGCGGGGCGCGCAGCAGCATCTACTGGATCGATCTGGGGTACAGTGATGTGGATTGGGTGTCGTGGTCGCGGTATGTCGATGTGTATCTGCTGACGCCTGTTCCCGCTGACCTCGATTACATGCTGCCCGCATGGACTCCCATGGCGGGCAGACCGGATAATTAACCGCAAAACAAAACGACATCAACGCAAAGACGCAAAGACTTTGCATCTCTTTGCGTCTTTGCGTTAAAGCATTGATTTAGCGGTCGGAGCGCAGTTCCGCGATCGCATCACACGCCGGACATGTGCCATCCGGTCGAATGATGGCGAAACCACCCTGCGGATCGCCTTCGACAAAGCGCGTATAGTTCACGTTAAAGACAATGATCAGGTCTACGCTGCCCGTCGTCGCGGCATAGCTGATCGCATCCCGCAGCCAAGCGGCTTGTTCCGCGACGCTGGTATTTTGCCCCCATGCGAAACCATCAGGAAGCTGACCGTAGCCATCCGGCGAGAGGTATCCCATCTCGCTGAAGCACAGCCGTTCAGCGCCGCCGCCAAGCTGGAACGGATACAGCGCCCGTTCGATCATGTAGGGCAGGTAATACGTGGGGTATTCGCCGCGCGGATCACCACCGCGAGAAGTCGGCGGCAGAATGCCTTCGTTGTAGTGGATGCCGATGCAGTCGCTGTATGTGCCAGCGCCCGCCGTCGCCATGCCCGCATAGTAGCGGTCATCGTTCCAAACGGCATCCAAGCCGAACGCGCCTTCCGCGCCGGTGGGAGCGGGTGCGCCTGTCACGACATGGATCGTGGGATCAACAGCTTTGATGGCGTTGTAGCTCTGGCGCAGCATATCGACATAATCCGCCGGATTAATCGAACCGTTGGGCCATTCGCGGTCGAGATTCATTTCGTTCCAGATCTGGATCGCATCCGGCTGGAGCGCGGCAAGCTGACCGACAAATTCGGCGTACATCGGGAAGTATTCCGCGAAGCCGATCGCCGCCATCTCGTCTTTGCTTCCCTTGATCGAAAGGAATGCCAGCATTCCGTTTTCGTGGCTGAAGTTGATACGGTCACGCGCCACATTGATCAGGTTGGCATCCCCGACGACATACGGAATCTGCCACTTGATATATGTCATGCCCGCTTCGCGCATCAACGCCACGGCTTCAATGTCGAAATCATCCAACTGCCCGCCGACCATGATCGGGAGCGGGTTGTCAATCACCGGACGCGGGATGATAACCGGACCTTCCGGCGTGGGAGTGGCAGGAGGTTGAGTCGGCTGGCGTGTGGCGACACCTTCATTGCGAACTTGAATATCGCTGACTTCCGACATCACACTGAAGCCGCTGTTGAGGAACACGACCACCCGCAGACGATAGACGCCATCGGGGAAAATTGTGGTATCCCATTGACCCAGCACCCCGGAGTCTTCAAAGGTGGTGATGTTGAGCGTGATCGGCGTCCAGATCGCATCTGTGCCGGGCATATCGGTCACTTCCAGAATAAACGAGCGGCGGTCAGGATGTTCGACCGTGCCGAAAATATCAACTACACCGCTGACGACAAACTGAGCAGGCGGGTAATCGATACGGACGCCTTCTGCTTCCTGCGCGAAGATCGGTAAAGCGATCAACAGAAAGAGGGCGAGGAATGGCAGACGTTTAAGCATAGTTAGGTATCTCCATTGCTTGCAGGACTGTGCAAGTTTTATCGCAAAGCGGCGCGCGCGCAAAGTGGAGCGGTGGATGATGAGGGGAAAAGGGGACAGGGCATGCCCTGTCCCTTCAAACGAACTGACGATTTACGGGCAAGAACCCTTTTGCAGCACGTATTCAACCGTTCGCACATTATCGCCGCGGTTGTTTTCAGGAATCGACCCGCTCGGATCGATGGTCAGCGTGATACGGTGAGTATCGTTGTACCATGTGCTGATCGTGAGCGGCATATTTACACGGAAGGTTTGACCGGGCGAAAGAATGGGGAATCCGCCCACAGTCGTCCCCTGAACGCTGCCATCAGCGGCGCGGACATCGGTCAGCGAAACGGTACCCGAAGCGGTCGTCTGGGTTGAACCGAGGTTCGCCACATCGAAGCCAACCGTAAAGACCTGCGCGCATGTCGGCGTCGCCGGATCAAGCACGACGATACCTGCAACGAGGTTCGCTTGCGAAGCCGAAGTCGGGACGGCGGTCGGCGGGATGGGGGTCGCGGTCGCAGGACGCGGCGGCGGCTGAACACGCGGAAGCACGGCGAGGTTGCCCGAAACCGTGATCACGCTCGGAGCCATCCAACCAAGCTGACCGGTGGCAAGTTGAACCTGATACCAGCCTGAACCCTGATTGCTGATGCCGACCAGAAGCACCTGCTGTCCCTGTGTAAGGGTAGCGATGATGAGATAGTCGGTGCTATCGCCCTGACGGACGTTCGCCTGAGCGCCGCTGACCGTGCCGCGCGGGGTCGGGTCAGTGGTTGCGGTCGGCTGAATGACTTCAACCGTAGCGACGGGCGGAACGACAACCACAGGCGGCTGTGTGACGACCGCAACGGGTTGTTCGACATCAACGATCACCCACGGCGGCGGGTTGTTTTCGACGCGGATCGGACCATGATCAACGACGACGGGCTGCTGACCTGCGCCGAGATTGATCGTCAAGCGCAGTTCATACAAACCATCATCAATGATGGTGGTATCCCAAACAGCGAGGACATCATCCTGCACAGCGGTGGTCGAGGGAAGCGCCGCCGGGAAGAAAGCTTGATCAAGGCGCTGGGTCAAATCCTCGTTCATCGGGCGGACGGAGACGAAATAGCTCCGCATATTGGGCAGGTTGGCAGAGCCGCGAATTTCGACTTCTGCGCCGCGCACCACATAAACGCGCGGGGGCCAACTGATATTGGCGTTCGGGTCTGACGGGGTAACACCCTGTGCCAGTGCCGGAATCGCAGTGATCGCGATTGCCAGCAGTGCGAACAGCAGGACAAAACGTACATGGGTACGGGTCATGCTTACGTCCTTTCTTGAAAGAAAGAAAAAACAGCAGGTCAGTCTCGATTGTACCGAACAAACGGGAAGGTTACATGCTTCACATGCGACGGGTGGGTGACGGTTTGCCAACGAACAGGATTAGACGATCGCTAATCGTGTTCGAGCAGCCAGCGCGTCAGGCGCAGTGAGATCAGGGCGATTGCGATGGGCAGTACAGTCGGGATTACCAATTCGATCAGCAGAGTATACCCTACGCCGAGCGGAATCAGGCGCGCACCGTTGATCAAGGCGAAGTAGCCAAGCGCCAGAAGCATCGTCGTGACGACTGCCGCCGAACGACTGCTGTTTGCCGCGCCCATCAACATCCCCAACGCGGCGATCATGATCGTTTCCAGAAACAGCCGCAGCGTGAACACGATCAGCGCGATCATCACGATGAAGCCGACCATAAACGGGTTGGCGATATTGTGGAGCATGGCATGATACAGAATCAGCAGGAGAGGAATGCTCGTCATCAAGTTGAGGAGGACGATCAAGTTCAGGTCTTCAATGTAGCGCCAGATCGCGGACGCGCCTTTGCTCAGCAGTATTTCGTTAAATGGGAGCGGCGAAGCGCGTAAGACATTTAGCGTATTGTTGCGTCGCTCATCATTGACAACAGTAGCCGCGAAACGCGCCACATTGGCGAGCGTGCGGGCATAGATATAGCCGCCGATGGGCAGCATGACCAGCGAAACCGTCACGGTAGGAACGACGAGGGTGAAGAATACCGGAATGATCATCGTCATGCCGATGATCAGGCACAAAAGCAGGGTAAGTTCGCCTAGCGCGGTGAGATCGGGCGTGAATGTTTTCCAATAGGCGCCAAGGTGGCGACGCGCGATCGGATGCGAACGCCGTGCCCACCGTGGGAGTCCCTTATCGATGTCCTCAAACGAGAATTCGACAAGCTGACCAATGGCTCTTGGCGGCGCAGAAGTATCAGCATTTAACACAGGGCAGCACTCCACAGATGATTGTAGAGATTATAGTGTTTAAATGCCGAAAAGGTTCACCTATTAATAGGCGATGGTCAGATCGTTATATAACACGGGCGCATCCGGGCTGATCACAATCCGCGACTCGTCATGATCGGCGCTGAGCGTGCCGCGCTTGACGATCTCCGCTGTGAGCAGGTCACGCACCGACCGATCCAGCCATGTCACCGTCAGTTCGCCGTTGAAGTATGGGCGCGTGAGCGGGAAGACATCGCCAAAGCCTTCGAGTAAATAGCGCGGCGCACACACGCGGTACGTCTCCCCCGGCGGCAGTTCGAGATGGATCGTCAAATCGGCATCGAGCCGCCATGAAAACCCGCTCGGATGAAACATCACGCATTTTTTCGCCACATCAATCCGCGATGACCACACGGCATATTCGAGGATTTGGCGGATGTGCGCGGCGGTCAGTTCGACAATTACGGCTTGATCGGGGAACGGCATCACCAGCGCGAGATCGCCTTCGGTCACATCGCCTTTGGAGAGGCTTTCACGCGCCAGCCCATACGTGAGCGCCAACTCCGCGCCGCTTTGAAGCCGCATCGCATCGGTGATCAGCCGCATCAGCGCCGTCGAGCGCGTCGATTTGCCTTCGAGCGGAAAACCCGTTTCGGCGTGGGCGAGCTTCTTCCCATCAAACAAAGAGGGCGGCGGCGAATAAGAGGCGGGCATAGTCGAATCGTCCACATCAATCAGCGTGTAACGGACATCGGTCACGCGCCCGTCATCACGGATGCTCACATCGACCAGCGGCAGGTAATACGCATTCTGCCCGCCGTACACGAGATGCGTTTGATGCGTGCCCCACTCGGAGGCGAAGTGAGCGAGGTTGTGCGTGTGCGACCCTAAAATTAGGTCAAATTCCGGGTGGACAAGCTCGGCGCGGTCGAAGTTGATTCCGCAGTGGCTCAAGACGATCACGGTGAAATTCAACTGCGGGTACTGCGCTTTGACCGTCCGCACCTGCTCAAGCAGCAGATCGCGCGGGTGTTCCGGGCGGAGCGCGGCGGGTGTCGGGAAGCCGCGCCGCTTGTGATACTCCAGTTCGTGCGCGATTGACGGCGTGATCGCACTCAAGAGCAGAATCGGCTTGCCGCCCCACAGCGCAATCGCGCCGCCGTCGAGACTCGGATGGGTCATGTTCGCGCATAAGATCGGGAACTGAGCAGCCAACCGCCAATCTGCGATCCAATCCCTATATGGCTTTGTTGGTGGGTCTTTGCGCCATTGATGTTCGGCAAGCACTCGGGTGATTAAAGCCGCACTCGGATCATCACGGTCAAGTGTCTCACGGAGAGCGCGCAGATCACGCTCACCGGCTTCGAGCGCATCCAGATCGTTGTAATCAAACTCGTGATTGCCGAGCGCGCCGACAAGGACACCCATGTTTCGTAGTCTCCGAATCGCGATGCGCGCCCCGTCGATGTCCGCGCCGCCCTCGACCATATCGCCTAACGCGAGCAGCGCGTCAATCGCATAGTGCTGCTTGAGCGCATTGGCGATCTGCTCCATCCGGCTGATCCGCTTGACTTTGCCGTGTACGTCCCCAATGGCGATTAGGCGCAGCGCTCCGGCGGGTTTGGGAATATCCGGCGAAAATGTGTTTTCTTCACTCACATCGACCGGGAGGCGCTGAAACGGGCGCGACTCCCATCGCTGCGGCGTGATCGCGTCAGTGTGCGGCGGATCAGCGGGCGGTGCGGACAGCAGGACGAGCGGCGCGCCGAGTATGTCATGCTCGCGGCGGTAGAGTTCAACGTCTAGCGCATCGGTCGTCGTGCCTAAGAATTCCCGCACGTCATATTCACTCGACTCGCGGACTTCGGTCGCCCAGTTGACGGCGCGCATCAAGAAGTGCATGCGTTTACGGCGGTAGAGGATCAACAAACGAACGGGGTTGCTCAACCACGCGGCGATCTTCTCTTGGCGCAGGCGCATCATCTGCGCCAAGTCCTCCCGCCCAATGCCTTGAAAATAAGCGGTCATGCGCGGGCAGTAGTGATCGCGCTGGAGGCTCAAGAAGCGGCGGAACACGTCAATGCCGAATGCCTCTTGATCGTCAAACGCGAAGAAGAACGCTTCAAACAAGAAGTTCTCTTGCAAATCATCAATGTTGAGCGCCTCCAAGCGCAGCGTCGAGGCGTCGCGCTCGAACTGGATCGCAATCGACTCAGGGACGATGTTAGCCCCCGTCCAATCGATCAAGCGCATACTGTCGAAGTCGAGGACGAACGGTGCGCGCGTCTCGCGGTCAAAGAAGATATTCCAGTCGCACAGGTCTTTGTGGAGCACGCCGCGTTCGTCCATAAACGCGCACACGTCGATCAGCGTGCGGAGCGCGTCGTCGCTTTCAAGCGGATTGGGCGTGTCCTTCTGTTTGGCGATGTCGCTCAAGTGGATCAGGTTGGGGCGGTAGCGGCTGATCACGATGCATTCATCGGCATCTTCGTAAGCGTAGAGCACCTGCTCGATGTTCGGATGCCCGTCGAGGCGGTGCATCGCTTCGGCAATCGCATATGGACGCGCGCGAAACGGATTGACCTCGCGGCGTTCTTTCGCCAACCGGACGACATGCACCCGATCCGCCAGCAGAAAGACATCGTTGTTCATGCCGTGGGTGAGGTTTTCCGCCCAGAGATCAGGACGCGCGCGGAGGGTTTTTAGCTCCGCGAGGGTGAGCGAGGTCGGGTTTGTGCCAAATTCGCGCATGAAGTCTCCATGTGGGCGGATGCGATACGGGTATGATTGCGTATTTGCGGAAATTTGACACGCCCCGAATTTGGGGAGAGGGGGACACAGTTGTACCTACGGCACATGCGCCCCTCTCCGAATTCGGGGAGGGGTGCTTTTCTGGCGTTATTTCTGCTACTGTACCCCTGTTCGCCCGAAGTTGGGGAGAAGCGAACATTTTCTAGGCTCAGGCACGGCGGCTGCGATTTAAGCGGTTTTCCATCACCTTTACGATCATTGAAAGGGAAAGCGTCAGCACCAGATAGGTCATCGCAATCACCGAATAACTTTCGAAAAAGCGAAAATTCGCCGCGCCATAGGTTCCGCCCTGCCGTGTGATATCTTCAACCCCCACAATCGATACCAGCGAACTCTCTTTCAAGAGCGCGATAAAATCATTTGCGAGCGGTGGCAGCACGTTCCGGAACGCTTGCGGCAAAATCACGAACCACAGGGCTTTTCGGCGGCTCATGCCCAGACTGTAGGCTGCCTCATACTGCCCGTGTTCAATACTTTCAATACCGGCGCGAAAAACCTCAGAGAGAAAGGCACCATAAGAAATGGATAATCCGGCAATCGCCCGCGTTGTGTTATCAATATCGCGGGTTCGCAAAGTGCTCAGTGTTTCGGCAAGCGTTGATAAAACTCCTTGAGCAGTTAACCATAGTCCTAAGTTGTTGACCGCTTCGACCACGCGCGGCGTCACCGCTAGGACGATGAAATATACCAGTACGAGCGTCGGAATACCGCGCACGATTTCCACATAGAGCGTCGATAACTGATAGATGACATGGTTTTTTGACAAGCGCATCAGCGCCAGCCCCAACCCCATGATCACGGCGATGACATATGCCACACATGACACCCAAATGGTTGTCCAGATACCAATTTGGACTTGTCCGAATACCTCTTGATAGACAGGATTCGG
>CALBRY010000450.1 GCA_937927665.1 uncultured Chloroflexota bacterium | reverse complement strand
GGTCAAAATGCGCAAGGCGTACCCAATCTTGGACTGCCGCTCGTTGATTCGCAGTTTGTAAACGACCGAACAGATGCTGAACTCCTAGAATTTATTACTACCGGACGAGTACCTAATGACCCACAAAGTCAGACGGGCGTGATCATGCCCGGAAAAGGCGGCAATCCTGCGCTGACTGAGGACGACATTCTTGCGGTCATTGCCTACTTGCGTTTGCTCAATTCATAGCAACATGGAGACGGTAGTCTCCGCGGCTCATCACGAGCAGCGATGATGGATGGCACGAATTGTGCTGCCAAAGTTGAAATCACCATTATTAGCTCACGGAGAAGGTAAGATGTCTCAAACGAAACGATCAGGAAAGACAGTTAGTAGAAGCATGTCGGGGCGCAAACGTAAGCAGCGAGGTGAAGCACGCACATTATTGATGATTGGTATCCCCATCCTCGTCATAGGAGCGGTACTGGTACTTCTCTACAATAATAGTCAATCGAGCATAGCTGATGACAATGCGCGCTTGGTTCGTGACGATAGCCCGATCTACGGAGCGGCAGAAGCTCCTGTCTCTCTCGTGGAATTCCTCGACCCGGAATGTGAATCCTGTCGCAGCGCCTATCCCGCAATCAAAGAGATCATTGAAACATATGACGGTCGTGTTCGTCTTATCGTGCGCTACTCCCCGCGCCATGTCAATTCTGTACTTGCTTTGATGGCAATTGAAGCCGCAGGCGAACAGGGAAGATATTGGGAAATGATGGATCTACTCTTTACTCGTCAGCCAGAGTGGGGAGAACAACGGGTAGAGACACCACAGGTCTTCACTGCCTATGCCCAAGAACTCGGACTAGACATGACGCAGTTCCAAGCCGCGATGCAAAACCCCATCTATCGCGAAAAGATCGAGCGCGATAGGCAGGACGGAGAAGCCTTAGGAGTCGATGGTACACCAACCTTCTTTGTAAATGGGGAGCTTGTCGAACCGCTAAACTATGATCGACTAATCGCAATGATCGATGCAGCATTGGATGGCTAACAGCCAGTATGTTCTCCGTCCTGCCGCCCCATGTAATTGGGAAGCGGCAGGATAGCTATTTGTATGGAATAATTTAACCAAGGGAAATCTTCAATGAGCAATCAAAGTCCTGCCGCCCCCCTGAAATCTTATGGCGGGCAAGCAGTTATCGAAGGGGTGATGATGCGCGGCGCGCACGTCGCAGCGATCAGCGTTCGCGCCCCTGATGGCAGCATCGTCACCCACGAACAACCCCTAAACGCCGCTTTGTATCGAGGACGTATCAGCAAGACACCATTTGTACGTGGTATGGTCGGATTGTGGGACGCACTCGGCTTAGGTACACGGGCGTTATTGTGGTCGGCAGACGTCGCCATTGGCACTGAAGAGAAGTTCAATTTCAACGGCCCACTTGGATGGGGAACACTCGCATTTTCGCTGTTATTTGGTGTCGGCTTATTCTTTGTACTACCGACCGCTGTAGCAAGTGGTATTGAGACGCTTCTGTCTGTGGAGCAGTCCGTGCTGACGAATATGATTGAAGGTCTTGTCCGGTTAGTGCTTCTGCTGGGTTACATGTGGTTGATCGGGCGTTTGCCAGATGTCAAACGCTTGTTTGGCTATCACGGTGCCGAACACAAAACAATCAATGCATATGAAGCGGGCGTAGAACTCACACCAGAAGTTGTCACCCAGTATCCTATTGAGCATCCACGCTGCGGAACAGCGTTCTTGTTGATGGTCGTCTTGGTCAGTCTGATCGTTTATTCGCTCATCGGACGCCCACCATTTCTGTGGCTTATTGTATCGCGTGTTGTCCTCATTCCTGTCATTGCAGGGATTGCCTACGAGATTATCCGTTTCACGGCGAAACATCTGGACAATCCGATCATTCGTCTCATTATCAAACCAAACCTTATGCTTCAGCATCTGACCACTCGTGAACCGGACATGCAAATGCTGGAAGTCGCAATCTCAGCATTCAATCGTGTGCTGCAAGCTGAACAGAAAGCGCAGTATTTCAACATTGTACCTGAGGTGGTTCCAGCCCATCCGATCATGAATTTAGATGAGGCTTGACATGAAATCGTTAACTGAAGTTCTGCAAGGCATTGAAACTCAAAAGCTGCTCTATGGGACAGCCGGACTCTCGATCGTCGCTGCGTTCATTCATGGGCTTGTCACGCCGGAGCATTTTGAAGAATGGTGGGGTTACGGCACATTTTTCGTGCTGGCGGCGCTAGCCCAGCTTTTCTACGGTCTGCTCCTGATCTTTCAACCATGGCAACCTGATCCCATTCGCGACACCAAAGGGTTTCCAGTGAAATATCTGTACTGGGCAGGCATCATCGGCAATGCATTTCTAATCGTGCTTTATCTTGTCACGCGTACCATCGGTATTCCATTTTTTGGACCTGAAGCTGGAGAAGTCGAGTCGGTGACTCTGCTCAGCTTAATCTCAAAAGCTGCTGAACTAATACTCATTGGGGCACTTGTAGTCCTATTGCTGCGTTTACGATCTGAGGAACCCACATCCGATCTGTAATGCTATATTCATGGGTCAAAGTGGAATATGAGAAAGTCGAGCGGCAGCACCTTGAGGCAACTCTCATACCACAGCCGCCGCTTGAACGTGAAAAGGAAGATCGAAACGGGCGCGGAGAAGGTGTCACACGCCCGTAGGGACTTCCTCGCTTGTCTCTACTGACATTTAGCCCGATGTTACTGCCTGCTTGATGAACTGCCGCACATTGCCCAGACAGCAACCACCCTGAGGATTACGCCAATCGCAGGCACATTGTCCTGCCTGAATGCCTGCTTCAATGTCCGCGATGATGTCTGCCCCGCCGTTCACCTCAAGTTCGCGCTTGATGTCCTTCGGTGTGTGTCGGAAGCAGTAACAAATCGGCACATCCGGGTTGTCGGG
>CALBRY010000449.1 GCA_937927665.1 uncultured Chloroflexota bacterium | reverse complement strand
CTGCCACGCGGACATGATGCTGCACCGGATCGTCAAATGTCGAGGCGATCACCTCCGCATCGACCGAGCGATCCATATCCGTCACTTCTTCCGGTCGCTCGCCGATCAGCGCCATCATCAAATGCACATCGGGGTAGTTATGGCTGATCGCGTTAGCGATCTCTTTGAGAACCGTCGTTTTACCCGCTTTGGCAGGCGAAACGATCAAACCACGCTGTCCCCGTCCAATCGGCGCGATCAGGTTCAGCAGGCGCGTCGAAAGCACACGCGGGCTGGTTTCCAGATCATACATTTGTTCAGGGAAAATCGCGGTTAGGTCTTCAAAGTTGGGGCGGCTTTTCGCGTCTTCGGGGTTTTGCCCGTTGACAGATTCAACACGGAGCAAGCCGTAATACTTTTCACTGTCTTTCGGGGCGCGTACCTGACCGATCACCATATCGCCGGTGCGTAGGTTAAAGCGCTTGATTTGTGTTTGGCTTACATAGATGTCTTCCGGTCCGGGGAGATATTTTTCAGCACGGAGGAAGCCAATCCCATCCTCGACAATTTCGAGGACACCTCCGCGCAGTTTATAACCCTGACGCTCGGCATTTTCACGCATAAGCGAGAGGATAAGTTCTTGTTTTTTTAGACGGCTGATTCCCGAAACGCCCATATCACGGGCGACCTGTCGCAGTTCTTCCAACGTTTGTTTTTCGAGTTGTGCAATGTCCATAGGTTGTTTAAAGGTGGATATCCTGAGGTAGAGGGTACACCCCCGCCGCCATACGCGCTTACGCTGCCTTAATGAGGAACGTCTTGGTAGCGCACAGCAGGTGAATGGGGTTGTGGTGAGTTTAGATTGCCGGGTGGTAGAGAAAAGATGGCGTACAGAACACTAATCATTGACAGATTATCACAGTATTTCAGCGAATGCAATCCCCCTTGAAACGAGAACCCACGCGGCAAATTTAAAGCGCGGGTTGCGCCCCTTTGTGCAAAAAGGTACAAATTGCCCGATGGATTACCCACGCCTTTCATGTTTTTTCACATCAAAGGCTGGGTTACAATCTGCGTGTATTTGTCAAAAAGGGCAGGATACCCCAATGCGAAGCGAGAAGCACAAGTACCTCGTCATTCCCGGTCCCGTTGAAGTGCGCCCGGAAATCCTTGATGCACAAACCGATTGGATGATCGGACACCGCTCAACGGCGTTTGCCGATCTATTTGCGCGGATGCAAACGAAACTCAAGCAGGTGTTCCTGACCAATTCCCGCGTGTTCATTCACGGATCATCTGGTACAGGCTTATGGGAAGGTGCATCGCGCAACACCATCCGCGATGGCAAAAAAGTGCTGCATCTCGTCGGCGGTTCGTTTAGCGAACGCTGGGCAGAGGTCAGTCAGTTGAATGGTAAAGATGTCGATGTGATCGCCGTCGAATGGGGCAAACCTCACACGCCGGAAATGGTCGCCGAAGCATTGAAGAAACAGCAGTATGACGCGGTGTGTATCGTCCACAACGAAACCAGCACCGGCGTAACCAACCCAGTCAAAGAGATCGCGGCGGTGATTCGCCCCTACGAGGACACGCTGATTCTCGTCGATACCGTGAGCGGCTTTTTAGGGACAGAACTCCGCGTTGATGATTGGGGGTTGGATATCGCCCTCACCAGCAGTCAGAAGGCGTTCGGACTCCCGCCCGGTTTGGCATTCGCGGCGATCAGTGACCGCGTGCTTGAACGTGCCAAACAGGTCACCCATCGCGGCTACTACTTCGATTTTATCGAAATCGAGGACAGCCTGAAGAAGAATAACACCCCCGCCACGCCGCCCGTAGCGCTCATGTTCGCCGCCGATAAGCAGTTGGACGATGTGCTAACCGAAGGGCTGGAAAATCGGTGGGCGCGTCATATCGGCATGCGTGAAACTACGCTCAATTGGGCAAACACACGCGGACTCGCACCGTTTGCCGAAGCGGGTTATCGCTCCGCGACCGTTTCGACAATCGCCAACACCATCGGCTTTGATATCGACGCGATGGCGAAGTTTATGAGCGGTAAGGGCTTCGCGATGGATAAAGGCTACGGGAAGATCAAGGGTAAGACCTTCCGTATCGCACACATGGGCGATATGCAGCCCGCCATCCTCGAAGAAGTGCTGTCCGGTTTGGATGAGTTCCTCGAAAGCATCAAGAGCTAAACAGAATCACCGAAGAGGGCGCGGAGGACGCAGAGAAAAGGACTTCAACGCAAAGGCGTAAAGACGCCAAGAAACGCGAGTCCATCTTTGCGGCTCTGCGCCTTAGCGTCGTTGCGTTAACGTTTTGTTCTTCTTGATTTTTTCTGCGGCTCATGTGTTTGAATCACCCTACAGGAGACAAGATGACCTTTCACATTCTCATCCCCGATGCCGTCCATCCCAGCGCAGTCGCCGTACTCGATCAAGCAATCGCGGCAGGTGCAGACTTGCGCTATACCGCGCCCGGTCAAATGAGCCGCGATCAAGTCATGGGCGCGATTGCCGATGCCGACGCGCTGATCATCCGCAGCGCCACCAAAGTTGATGCCGCCATGATCGCCGCCGCCCCGAACCTGAAATTGATCGCGCGGGCGGGGGTCGGTGTCGATAACGTCGATCTTCCGGCGGCGACGGCGCGTAAAATCATCGTCATGAACACGCCCGACGGCAACACGATCAGCACTGCCGAACACACCTTCGGCTTGATGCTGGCGTTAGCGCGCCATATCCCGCAGGCACACGCCAGTCTTGCAGGCGGCAAATGGGATCGCAAATCGTTTACAGGCGTAGAACTCAAGGGAAAAACACTCGGTGTCGTCGGTTTTGGGCGTATCGGGCGGGCAGTGGCGAAGCGTGCCATTGCCTTTGAAATGACCGTCATCGCCTTCGATCCGTATATCTCGGCAGATGCCGCCGCCGAAGCAGGC
Source organism: uncultured Chloroflexota bacterium (assembly GCA_937927665.1). Lineage (GTDB taxonomy): Bacteria > Chloroflexota > Anaerolineae > Aggregatilineales > Phototrophicaceae > Flexifilum. The sequence continues at coordinate 8,540 of CALBRY010000449.1, read as the reverse complement.
GCGGAACTCGTCTCGCTCGATACCCTCTTTGAGCGCAGCGACTTTATCAGCCTTCATGCCATGCTCACGCCGGAAACGCGCGAAATGATCAACCGTGAGACGCTGGCGAAGATGAAAAAAGGCGTGCGCCTGATCGACGCGGCACGCGGAGCCTTGATCAACGAAGCGGATTTAGCCGAAGCGATCAAGAGCGGTCATGTGATCGGCGCGGCGCTGGACGTGTTCGCAGAAGAACCGCCGCCCGCCGGGAATCCCCTCGTCAATCTGCCGGGAGTCATCCACACCCCGCATCTCGCGGCAAGCACCGACGACGCACAGATCAATGTGGCGGTCGATGCGGCACGGCTCATCGTCGCGGCACTCACGAAGCAGGATTATCAGAACGTGGTGAATCCCACCGCGTTGGGGTAAATGAGTCCCTCCTCCGCTTGCTCAGTCGCGCTGAGTACGTCTCAATCCTGTGATGCTGTACTGCTCCTCACCCCGATCCCCTCTCTAGCGCGTACGATGGAGAAGGGGTCGTGGGTGAGGAAAACTTTTGTCCCCATCCTGAATTCAGGGTTTGCTCAGGCGTAACAATCTGGATACTGCGTGTAAATTCCGGTTGGGTAATCTCCAATTGCGCCGAATCACATCTTTGGTGTAATCTAAACTGTAATAACGCGCAGACATCACCGAAGTCAACACACGATGACGCCTTATCTATTTGATCCCACGCAAGAACATCTGCTTTCGCCATACCAAACACGAGGGGAAGTCAAAAAGAAGGGCTGTTTGGAGACGATGGCTCTGATCATCGGGATTCCCCTGATGTTTATAGGCATATTCCTCGGCTTCACCAAACCGCTGCTTGTCGCGTTGAACGGTGCGACCACCGTCGGGCATTACATCAGCCGAGGGGTTGGCGCAAAAGGGACTCATTACGTCACGTACCGCTATTCGGTCGACGACATTGAATACAGAGCCTCAGCAACCGTATACAGTGACCTATTTGAACGTGCCCCCGACATGCCCAAACTAGAGGTGTATTACGCGCGTCTCGATCCGCAAATTTCGTATTTGGAACCTGTGAATTGGCTGCAAATCCTGTGTTCCGGCGGGCTGATGGTTTTTTTCGTCTTGGGGGTCATCAGCGGGGTGATGCAGTGGTTCTCACGTTATCGTGAACGCCGCACCGCGCACCGAATAATCCCCGGTACTCTGCTCGGCGTGAACCCGATCAAAACGCCGAACGGAATCCTGTGGCAAATTCGCTACGAGTTCACATCGCCGCGCACACACAGCCCCATTCAAGGACAATTCACATCGGCGCGGCGCATCCTCGCCGATAGAAACATACCGCCCCCCAATACGCCGCTGGCAGTTGTGTACCTTGACGACGCCGTGCATCATCCGCTGTAAGGGCGTTTCTTAAACAAAACGGACGGAGCATTCGCCCCGTCCGCTGCATTGTTCATGGACGGATGATCGGTATGCGCGGCGTTGGAGACGGCGGCGGCTGAACTCCATAAGGCGTTTCGCGCCACAGCAGATGTTCATCAAGGCAGGTTCCATTGGGTGTCGTCGCAGTCACACGCACCCACAATTGATACCCACCGCCGATCGCACCGCGGCTGACATCGCCGCTCACATTCCAAGCAGTGCCCGCCGGAAAGGTTGCGAGTACGCTGTAATCCTGTTCCATCACAGTAATCGTATACTGCACGTTCGGGACACTCAGCCCGTCCCAATAAAACGCGGCGACGCCATCGGGCAGCCCATCCAATGGGGATGTTAGATGCAGTGTTGGACACTGAAAATGCGGCGCTTCGACAACCGGCGTGGGCGTAGGATGGGTGAAATCATAATAGAAGTCGTTCGCAGCATTGGCAAAGCACGGAGTTGAATTCAGCCACTCAAAGAACTGATCCATATCAAATTCAGGGGCGCTGAAATCGACTTCAGGCATACACACAGCGGTCACGTAATCCACGCAGTCCGCCATGACCGACTCGCTGACGGGTCCACCGGGGAGCAGTTCGCCTTGCCAAATGCACGGATTCATGATGGCGGCTGGCGTACACTGGTTGAGTACCCCCATCATGATTATCACAGGAATAAGAAGCCACTTTGAGAAGACTGTCATGTTGAATGCGTCCGTTGATCTGTAATGCCACCTGTAATTAAACCAGTGTACATACAAATCCGGCATTTGTGAGTTTGAACCTGCAAAAAACCACGTAAAAATTTTGAAAACAAAAAGGGCGGCAGGCATTCGCCTGACCGCCCTACGTTCGCTCGTTCATCCCTGCTCGGACGCGTACGAAGCGACTTTCACAGGTGCACCCACGCGGATCGCGCCGCTTTCGACTACCCGCGCCATAATGCCGAGCTTCCGCGCGAGCGTTTTCGGGTCGGTAGATTGAATATGCTGGAAGCGATCACAGCCGGTGCGGAAGCTGATCACCTCGATCACCGCATCCCCCAGCCGCACCCGATCCCCCGGATTCAGATCAGCGACGTCAAACCCGTCGATCACGATCTGTTCACCCAGTTCACCCGGCGCGGTCTTAAGCCCCTGAGCCTTTAGAGCGTCCACCGTGCTTTGGCTCATAATATTGAGCTGCCGATTTGGGTTTCCACCTTTGCGATCACCCTCAATGCCGTGACCGATCACGAGCGCCGCTTCCTGAAGCGGCACGCGGACGTAATACTCCGGCGTTAAACGTGGACTACCTTTCGGTGTGTATACGATGCTGCCAACCCGCGCCATGGTTCCCCCCTGTGCGCCTATGCATCGACGGATAGGATTTAGTATGCGTCAAATTCGGGTGGACTCACAAGAGCCATGATGAACCGTTGCGCTGAGCTTCACCCCACGTAAACGAGGCGAATACCTGCTTTTGTCCTTCTCCCCTCCTTGCGCCAGCGCTGACAGGGGTGCACATTTGTACACACGGCACATGCACCTCTTTTAGCGCGTGCTTTTGCTTGCTCCCCTCTCCGAATTCGGGGAGGGGAGACGAGCGCAGCGAGTGGGGGAGGGGTGCTTTTCTGGCGTTACCTCTGCTTGTAGGGCTAGCTTCTCAAAACTGTCCCCCCCAGCGCTTGCGTGGGTGAGGGGTCATATCTGAGCTGCTAGGATTTCACCTGCCATTTTTCTTCGGGGATGTTCGCTTGAGAATTCTCCCATCGCGCCAGTGTGAACAGAAAATCGCTCAAGCGGTTGATGTACGGCAGCACATAATCCCCAAGTTCTTCCATATCGGTGAGCGCCGTCAGCCAACGTTCGGCGCGGCGGCAAACCGTCCGCCCCACATGGATCATCGCGCCCCCCGGTGATCCACCGGGCAGAATAAATGCCTTGAGCGGCGGCAGATCATCCGTCAATGCGTCTATACTGTTTTCTAACCATGTAATGTCGGCGGCATTGATGCGTACCACATGCGATGTCGGCGCATCAAGCGGCGTTGCTAAGTCCGCACCAAGGTTGAAAAGCTGGTTCTGTACCTTCGTCAGGTACGATTCCGCACCCGTTGAGACGCCGAACGCCCGCGCCGCGCCAAGAACGCTGTTCAATTCATCGACCGTGCCATAACTTTCGACACGCAGATTGTGTTTTGAAACGCGCCCGCCGCTAAAGAGACTGGTCGTTCCATCATCACCCGTCCGGGTATAAATTTTCATCCTTTTATCCGCGTCAATTCAGTTACAATTATGAACAATGTAACGCCAATCCACCCAATTAACTATACTGGATAGGGAGTGGATGTTCCAGCGCGCTCCATTCGGGAACAGCGCTGCAAGATGGGAGTCGTGGGGCATGATGGATGAATCCGCAATCCGCGAATCGCGCCAGATGCTGCGCCAAGTTCACGAGCATCTGTTGCTGGCACATCAGGATTTAGGCGCATACCGCGAAACCATCAGCGTCGTTGATGTTGTCCATCACCCGATCAATCCTCTACCCGATTTTAACTACGTCACCCCGCGCCGAAACACCGCATGGGTGAGCGGTCAGTATGTTAAACAGGGGTTGGATCGATTGCGGGCGTTAGGACGAACACCGCGTGTGCAGTATGTTGAAGGTTTATTTCCGCCGTTATTCGCCAAAACCCTGCTCGATCTGGGGTTGGAACTCGAACGCGAAACGCCGCTCATGATCTATCGATCCAGCGGCGCGGATACCATGCTGCCGCCAGCATCGAGCGGCGCAAATTCCGCCGGAGTTCAAATTCAAATGGTGGCGGATCAACGCGGGATCGAAATGTGGTGGTATGTATGGCGCAACGCCTTTTATGATGTCCTGACGCTCGGTGTTGAGCCGCTCGTCGTCGGGCGCGATATGGCGGCGCTCTTGATGGGCAAACATATTGATCTGCTCATGATGCGTCACAATTTCCCGATCGGTGTCGCGCGTTTGAGCGTCCAAGAATCGAATAAGAGCGCGCATCTCGTCGCGTTGGCGATGATGAAAGAGGCACGCACACCGGAAAGAATGCGCGCCCTGCTGGCGTCAATTCTGCGGGCGGCGTTGGCGCGCGGCTGTGATCTGGTCTTTGCGCCGGGAGAAACCGAAGATGACCGCCGCTTGTGCCGCGAACTCGGCTTTATTGATGTGAGCAGCATCATTTGTTACATCGCACGCAGCGCCAACAGCGCAGCAGACCAAAAGGAAAAACATGGTACGCTGGTGCAGCCTCTTCTTACCCTTCGCTGATCCCACCCTGCCAATGGAGCAGATCGCGGCAGAACGACTCCGCGAATCGCTCACAGCGATGGGTTATACCCTGTATGACCCCTTCGGCTTGATCCCCGGACGTGCCTATCCGTCTGCGATCAAGCTGTTCGTCATGCCGCGCATGGGAAACTGGATCGGCGTGATAAGCGCGGTCGAAACCGAATCATATACGGCGAAAGTCGGCTTAGCGCAGACAATTTTCGGCGCTGATCCCTTTTCGCTCGCCCTCTTGATCGGACTCGATGATCCGGTTTCCGCGCCCGAATCCGCCATGATCGATGTGTGGGAGCATGGCGAACCCGCCGATCCGCGCACCGCCTTGATCCCCTACCTGAAACCCGGCGTCACACCCGATGATCTCGATGCAGCATTGTCTTTGACAGACGAATCATCACCCGCACCCACTGAGCCAACCGTGTTAACTCTGCTGCCGGAACAGGTCAAATCGCTTGCAGATGGTGTCAACGAGCGTCAGGCGCAGCAGTTGATCAACCGCCTGAGCAGCAATGTGATGGGCAAACTCGGCGGCGCTCCCGCGAACGCGGCGGATATTCTCAAATCGTCCGCCCCCGATTGGAACAGTCCGGCGGGAAAGCGCGTCATCGCTGCCGCCGCTTGTCTCACCCTGCCGGAGACATGGAAAACCCTAGATTTTCTCGCTGTCCGCGATGCCTATGCCCTCGCCCGCCGCTTTGAACGTTTCCCGAATGCGAACCGGCTGCCGGGGGATCAAGCAGCCTTAGATACCGTGCCGAACGCGCTCGATTTCATTCCCGTTTACGGAGGCAAAGGATAGCTCATGTCCGTGCCGGATCGCGCCCACTGGGACGCGGTATATCGTCATATGACCGGCAGCGGCAGCCCCTACCCTGATCCCGATCCGCTGTTGTTCATGTACACGCCGCCGGTCGCGCTCACGCAGCCGCCGCCGCTGGCGCTTGATCTGGCGTGTGGGGTCGGGCAAAACGGCTTATGGCTGGCGACACAGGGCTATACAGTCGATCTGGTGGATATCAGCCGGGTAGCGCTGATGGTCGCGCAGGCAAACGCGGCAGAACGTTCGATTCGCCGCGTAAACTATCTCCAACTCGATTTAGATACAGCGGCGTTTGAAGGCAAACTCGACCGCATCGGCTTTGACTTTGTGTGTGTCTTTCGCTATTTCCGGCGCGCACTCCTGCCGCATTTGCGCTCAATCGTCAAACCGGGCGGACGCATCATCTACGAAACATGGAATACCAACCACCTCGGCATGGATTCAAGCCTTTCGCGGGATGATGTCGCAGAAGTCGGGGAGCTTTCCGGCATTTTCGCGGATTGGAATCTGCTCCGCAACCGCGATAACAACGGCGTGTCTCAAGTCGTCGCAATCAAACCGGAATAATACCTGTCCTCTGGGGAGAGGTGCTTGAGCGTAGCAAACTCTGCATAGGGAGTCTTGCTTTTGTCCCTCTACCCGCTTGCGTGGGAGAGGGACAAGCGTTGTAGGGACAGGGCATGCCCTGTCCTCTGGGGGAGAGGTCGCTTTTGCCCCCTCCCCCTACCTCAAATCAGCCGCCGAGCCATGCCAGCGGATATGCCGTCTGACGTACTGCCGCTTCGGAGGTTGTATCCTCGAACAGCGTCATTTCTGTACTGGATTCAAAACTGACGACGCGGATAGCGCGATACGGGAACGTCCGCCCATTCGCATCCGTCGCCGTTGTCCACTCATCCAGCGCAATCTGATCCCCCGCCGGACTGAGCGCGATGTGCCGCCCAAAATTCCCGCGCCGCACGCGAGTTTCCGTCCCCGTCGAAAGATTGAGCGTGAACAGGCTGTTATCGCCGCCTTCGCTTGCGCCCGAAACATAAGCGATCCGTGCGCTGTCCGGCAGGAATGCCAGCGACGAAAGCGAATCACCCCGCGCCCCCGCGCTGATCGTGATCGGCGGATTAGCGCGATCTTCCAGATCAAGCGCGTACAGCGTGTTTTCGTTATTCGGGTTCGTCAGCGTGAACCCTAACCAGCGCCCATCCGCGGATAAGCGCGGTTCGGCATTGGCTGCGCCCCGGAACGTCGGAACAATCGCCTGATTCGGAACGATCACATCGACATTCAGCCCAACCCGATCCACAGCGGCGATGGCGACGGTGTTCGCGGTCAAGCCATCCGGCACGGTGAAGTACAGGACTGCGCCGTTCGGTGATGCCAGCAGGATATTGTTACGCGCAAACGCGACAAAATCCCCCGGTTGTGTATCCGAAGAAACCAGCGTCGTACTCGCATCATCCCCGATGACGTAGAACTGCCAGCGCATACGCGGTTCGCCATCGCACCGCTGACCGATCACGGCAGCAGTTTGACCCGCCGAAGACACGCGCGCGACCGAAGCACTCGTAAAGCGGCAGTCCTCCGAATTCGGGATCAGCGTAGCGATTTCGCGTTCGCTGCTGTTGTCATACCAGTTGATCGCCGCTTCGTCCGCTTCGTTTTGGCTGTTGGTATAGAACGAAACATAAGCGATCCCGTCCTCCGCCATATCGAACGCGACCACATTATCCGCCGACCAAACCGCGCCGAGCGAAGTCGTATCGATCAAGCGCAGCGTACCGCGTGCGAATTCCTGCCGCGATGCGCCCGACGGATATTCGAGATATGCCAAGCCCGCGCTGTCCGGCGTGTAGGCGATATTCCCCAGCACGCACGTCAGATATTCAAGCTGTGCAACGGGCTGCGGCATAGAAGTTCCATGCATCAAGTGGAGCGTACCGCGCTCCGCACCGCCCGCGTAAACCGCCGCAATTTCGCCGTTGGGCGACATCGCGTTTTCACTGCACATCGCCGCCACATCATTCACGCTCAACGACATCACGGGAATAATCGTGCGATCAATCCCGATCAGGACGAGTTCGCGTGAGTTATCCGTCTCGATCACAGACAGGATACCTTCCGCCATCATCGGCACGGCGGTCACTTCTTGATTAACATCCGTTATCCCTGTGGCGCTGATTTCCGGCGCGATAATCGCATCAGCGGCGGTGGGAAGCTCAGTCGTTAACGCCTCTGGCATCAACGCAGGTTGATCCATCGGTTCAAGGGTTGGCGTCTCGGTTGGCGCGGCAGTAGCTCCGCCGCACCCCATCAAGGCGATCACGATCAATAACAGGGTCATCGAACGCAGCATGACGAGTTTCTCCCTGAATTATAAATAGTTGATTCTCGTTCCCACTTTAGCCGATTTTTGTTTCTCGCGCACATGACTGAGGTCAGGGGGTGCCCCCTCCTTTTCTTTCTCCCCTCCCCGCTGGCGCAAGGAGGGGTCGGGGGAGGGGTTGCTTTCCCCCTCCTTGCGCCAGCAGGATGAAGGGGTTGGTTCACGGCGTAACCCCGCACGCCTCCCCCGCCAGCGGCGCACCGTTGATCAGGATCGTGCTCAAAAAGCCCGCACTCACCACCAGTTGATCATTCGGGAAAACCTGCAAATACCGCGAGTCCGGCTGTGCCGTGTCACTGCCCCCCGCGTAGATCTGCGCTTGACCGCGCAGTGTGCCATCTGCCGTATCGAATGCGTTCAGCATCCCATCCGAATCGAGCGTGTACAGCGCGCACCCGCTCCCGACACCCATCAGCGGCGCATTCGAACCCGGCGCGATCGGGTAGCGCACACGCCAGCGCACCGTGCCATCAGGCGCGATCGCCAACAGTGTCCGCTCTCCATCTCCCGCATATACATAAAGATCACCCGACGGACTCCCCGTGATCGCCGCCGATAACCCCGGCTGAATCGGCACTTGCGCGCCGTTCACCAGTGATCCGCCGCTTAACCGCAGTGCGCTT
>CALBRY010000448.1 GCA_937927665.1 uncultured Chloroflexota bacterium | reverse complement strand
TCACGCCCGTAAGCGCATCGGCGGCAAACTCGAACGCATCCGCAAAGCCATCCTCAAGCAGGTGCGCGAGATCAAGGTGCTGGATCCGGCATGTGGCAGCGGCAACTTTTTATATGTCAGTTTACGATCCCTGCTCGACTTGGAGGCGGAGATCGTCAGCAGTTTATTATGGGAAGGACTCCCGCGTGAAGACATCCACGTCAACCCGAAACAGCTTTACGGCATGGAGATCGACCCGATCGCGCACCGTTTAGCGAGTATCGTCGTGTGGATCGGGTTTTTGCAGTGGAAATATGAATACCGCATGCCGCTGATAGACAAGCCGCCGATTTTGCATGACCTCAACCGCGCCAACATCAAGCGCATGGATGCCATCCTGACCTACGACGCGGACGGCAAACCTATCGAACCGGAATGGGTCGCGGCAGATGTGATCATCGGCAATCCGCCATTTTTGGGCGGCAAGCGTCAGCGCACCGAATTAGGCGACAAATATCTTGATGATTTATTCGCACTGTACGATAAGCGTGTGCCGCACGAAGCAGATTTAGTCACCTACTGGTTTGAAAAGGCACGCACGCAGATCAAAACGGGAAAGGCGAAACGCGCCGGACTAATTTCAACTAACTCGATACGCGGCGGCGTGAATCGCGGCGTATTGGAGCGCATCAAGGACAGCGGTGATATTTTTATGGCGTGGGCGGATCGCGCTTGGGTGCTGGAAGGCGCGGCGGTGCGCGTCTCGATGGTCGGATTCGACGCGAAACAGGAAACCGAGCGCTCACTTGATGGAAAACCCGTAAGCGCGATCAACGCTGATCTAACTGCGAGGATCGATCTCACAAAAGCGAGAAAACTTGAGGAAAACGCAAATCTCGCATTTATGGGTGTAACTCCGGCGGGTAAGTTTGATATTCCTTCTCAAGTCGCTAGTGAAATGATTTCAAAATCGCCGCAATTGAGCGACGTACTCAAGCCTTATGTTAATGCGACCGATCTTGTTAGAGGTGGGCGTGACGTATGGACAATCGACTTTCACGGAAAAACTGAGGAAGAAGCGAAAAAGTACCCACTGGTTTTTGAGTATGTTGAAAAGGTCGTCAAACCGGAGAGAGAGAAGAATAATCGCTCGACCTATCGAGTTTATTGGTGGCGATATGCTGAATCACGCCCTGAATTGCGTAACGCAATCGAGCCTTTGACAAGATATTTAGCGACTCCACTTGTTTCAAAACATCGTATCTTTGTGTGGATGCCAACGAACGTAATACCTGCAAATCTGCTCAATGTGATCGCCCGCGACGATGATTACTTTTTCGGCGTGCTCCATTCGATCTTTCATGAGCGCTGGTCACTCCGCATGGGAACAAGCCTAGAGGATCGTCCGCGCTACACACCCACCACCACCTTTGAAACCTTCCCCTTCCCCTTCATCCCCGGTCAGGAAGATTTCACCGATCCGCGTATCGTGGCGATCAGCGCGGCGGCGAAAATGCTTCACGATGAGCGTCATGCATGGCTCAACGATCACACACGCGGCGATCAAAAAGACCGTACCCTCACCAACTTGTATAACGCTCTCCTCGCCCATCGCGGACTCGGCAAAGGTGCGGTCAAACCCGCCGCCGTCGCGTTTGCGCCGCGCCTCCATGACCTCCATACCGCCCTCGATCAAACCGTGTGCGCCGCGTATGGCTGGCATCCCTCTATCCTCACCGACGAAGAATCCATGCTGGAGGCACTCCTCAAACTCAACCAATCCCGCTCCGGTTAACCCCTTTGTAGGGACAGGGCATGCCCTGTCCTGCCGGGGTCATGATCGGGGTTTCTTTCCCCCCTTCTACCGCCTCCGCTCTTCTCCCCTCCTTGCGCCAGCGGGGAGGGGTCGGGGGAGGGGTTGCTCTTTTGCCAGCGGGGGAGGGGTTGCTCTTTTGCCAGCGGGTCGGGGGAGGGGTTGCTCAGAATCAAAAAACCCATCTCGTGTGAGACGGGTTTCCACTCATGCCCCCCCTGGGACTCGAACCCAGAACCAATTGATTAAGAGTCAACTGCTCTGCCAATTGAGCTAGGGAGGCATATACCCCGAGTTTAGCAGAATCCCCCCCGATGGTCAAGGCAAACCCTTGAGCGCAGCGCCCTAAAAAGCGAGAATAAACGACACACAACAAATCGTGGAGTCCCGCCTTGATCGATCACTCGCATACCGGATTGACAGCCGCCGAAGCAGCAGAGCGCACCGCGCGCGGCGAGACGAACGCCTACCGCCCGCGTGTTGGGCGCACCTATTGGGATATTCTGCGCGATAACCTGTTCAGCGTCTTTAACATCGTCCTGTTCACCCTGCTGGCGATCGTGCTGTTTTTGGGCGATTACGGGACGGTCTTTTTCGCCGGGTTCAGCGTCGTCAGCAATACCCTGCTTGGCTTGGCGCAGGAAATTTACGCCAAACAAAAACTCGATAAGCTCGCCGCCCTTGCCGCGAGTGATATTCCCGTCATCCGCGACGGCACATTGACCCCCCTTTCCCTATCCGCCATCGTGATCGATGATGTCATCCCGATCACGCCGGGGGATCGCTTGGTGGTCGATGGTGTGTTGATCGCCGCCGACTCGCTCGAAATGGACGAATCCCACCTAACCGGCGAATCCGATGGCATCGAGAAAGTCACAGGCGATACCGTTCTATCGGGATCATATGTGCTTGCCGGAAGCGGCATCATGCGCGCGACCCGCGTCGGCGCAAACAGCGCGATCAACCGTTTAAGCGCCACCGCGAAAGCATACAAAACCGTCCTGACTCCCACTCAGCGGCGGCTTGCCGTGCTGGTGCAGCTCACCATCCTCTTGATCGCCGTCTGCACCCCCATGTATTTCATCGCCAGTTTTCTCCTCACCGGCTCCGCTTTTACGCTGGAAACATTCCGCGCGGCGGTGATCTTCATCGCCAGCATTGTCCCGCAGGGATTAGTCCTCACCGCCACCGTCAGCCTCAGCATCGGCGCAATCCGCATGACGCGCCATCAAACCCTTGTGCAGCGCATCAACGCCGTCGAAGCGATGGCAAATGTTACCGTGCTGTGCTTCGATAAAACGGGCACGCTCACCCGTAATCATCTCCATGTAATCCGCCTCACCGATCTAAGCGAAAATCCTGTGCGCCCGCTCCTCACCCGCTATCTCGGCGCGCTTTCAACCCGAAACAGCACCGCCGCCGCCATCGCCGCCCACCTCGGCGAAATCCCCAACACCACCGCCGAAAAGCGCCGCGAAATCGCTTTTACATCAGCGCGCAAATGGGGCGCAGTCGAATTTACCGATGGCGTGTTGATTCTTGGCGCTCCGGAGCGTGTGCTTCCACCGGATCATCCTGCGCTGCGGGAAGCGTTAGAACAATCTGCACAAGGGCTTCGTGTTTTGGCATTCGCCGCAGCGGAGCGGTTGCACAACGGGGATGCTGTGCCGGAGTCCCGGCGGGCATTGGCGCTCATCACACTTCAAGACGAAATCCGCGAAGATACGGCAGAAACGCTCGCCGCTTTCGCCTCGCAGAACGTGCGCCTCAAGGTCATCAGCGGTGATAATACCGAAACAGTGCGCCGTATAGCCGAAGATTCCGGTATGACGATTAAAACCGCCTACACAGGCGATGAATTGGAAGCGATGCGCGAGAGCGAGTTTGAATCCGCCGCGTGGGAAGGTGATCTTTTCGCTCGCGTAGAGCCGGAAACAAAACGCAAACTGATCGCGGCGCTTAAGCGGCGGGGGGCGTTCGTCGCAATGGTCGGCGACGGCGTGAACGATGTTCCGGCGCTAAAAGAAGCGCATCTCGCGCTGGTGATGAACGATGGCGCGGCGATCAGCAAAGATGTAGGCGATATGGTGCTGCTCAATAACGCGATGTCTACGCTGCCGCTCGCCTTAGCCGAAGGGCGCGCCATTACCCAGTCGATTTACGCGACGAGCAAGATTTTCCTGATCAAAAATGTGTACAGCATTGTGTTCTTCCTGCTTGCCGGATTTATGGCGATGCCGTTCCCGATCGGCGCGATTCAGGTCAGCATCATGACGCTGTTCATGATCAATCTTCCGGCGGCGCTGTACGCCTTCCGGCTAATTAAGCCCGAACCGATGCGCCATTTCCGCGCCGATGTACTCGATTATGTAATCAGCGGCGGGGTGATCGGCGCTGTGGGGCTGACGCTCAATTATGCAGTGATCTATTTCGCCAGCTTACTCAATACAGGCGCGGCGCGTTCCTCATCGTATGTGTTTTTGACGCTGTGGGGGATGCTGGCGCTGTGGAATACACAGGGGATCGATGTGATGCGTCCGGCAACGATTCCGCCGCGCTGGAAGGCATTTGTGATGGGTTTGGGCGCGGCGGTGATCAGCTTGGCGGCGGCGTATTTGTTCCCCGGCACGCTGTTATTTACGCCGCTCGAACCTTCGTATTGGGCGGTTGTGATCCCGATCTTCGTGCTGAGTGCGGTACTGACAAGCGTGTTCAGCCGGACGCGGGGATTCGTCAATCTGCTGTGGCAGTTAAGCGAGGCATGATCGCCTATCGTTTAAGCTCCTTGACAATTCCGGCAGGCGTCACGCTGGTATACTCGTGATCATGTTCACGTTATGACCAGTACAGGGGGAATGAATGCACCTCATTGTCGCTCTGCTGGCGGCATTCCTGTTTCAAACGGATGCTGCTGCGCGCTGCATAGATCCAACGCTTGATTACCAAACGGTGATCGACGCCTGTAACGAAGCGATCGCCGTGAGTCCGAATGATCCGCTGCTGATTTCGTCGCGCGCGTATGCCTATTTACAGATGGGCGAATACGTGAGCGCGATCAACGACTTTAATCAGTGGATCACCTTGGAACCGAACAGCCAGATCGCATATCACAACCGGGGCGTCAGTTATGCCAACATGGGCATGACCGACGCGGCGCGGGCAGATTATGACCGGGCGCTCCAGATTGACCCGATGTATGTCGATGCGTATATCAATCGCGCGCTGCTGACGCGTTTCGGCGGTGATCCGGCGGCGGCGATTCCTGACCTAAGTCAAGCGATCACCATCGACCCGAACGCCGTTCCCGCTTACGTTGAGCGCGGATTTGCCTATATCGATCTCGAAGACCTCGGCGCAGCACAGGCGGATATGGATTCCGCGCTTGCGCTCGATCCGCTGTCCGGCGGAGCCTATATGGGGCGGGCATTGATCGCGCTGAATCAGCTTGATTACACGCGGGCGGAGGCGGAATATACGCGCGCGATTGAACTGGGGAGCATCAACCCGATTGATGCACTGTTCGGGCGGGCGTTTGCGCGGATGCAGTTGGGCGATTATCCCGGCGCGCTCGATGACTACAATATTGTGATCGCGTTCGACCCCGGCAACATCAATGTGCGCGTCAACCGGATTGAAGCGTACATGATGATGGCGAATTTTCAGACGGTGATCCGCGAATGCGATGATATTGTCTCGCTGAACACGGGTTACACCGCGTACTGCTTCATGCACTTGGCGCGGGTGGGCGAACGCACAGGCGATTTTACGCGGGTGGTCGTCAGCGCGACGGATTATGCGCGTCTGCTGCGCGAATATGGATTCTTCAATGAATCCCCGGTGCTGAATGCGGATCAACCGACCAGCCTTGACGTGGTGGTGACGAATGGTTTCACAGCGGCGTACCGGATCGCCGCGACGACGGATATTCAAGTATTCGCGGAACGTTTGCCGAATAACGGCAGCGATCCGATTCTGGTGCTGGTGGATGCCAGCGGTCAGGCGGTTGCTTTCAGCGATAACGAAGGCGGTCGCACCGATGGCGCGGCACGCATTTCCTATAATGTTCCCCAGCCGGGTGAATATTATCTGCTGGTGGCGTACGCGGTGCAGATCGGGGATGGTGTGCGGTTGAGCGTGCAGTAAAAAACAACGGGTAAAGTTAAAAGTGAAGGGCGGGAAAGATCACGCCTTTCGACTTTTAACTTTTACCCTTTTGCTTGCCTTGTTACGCCATGCCGCTGAAGGCGGGTAGGATGGCGGATGCCATCGCTTCGAGGCGCGGCAGATCATCGAGATCGAGCCATTGGAGCATGATCCGCTGGCATCCTGCATCGGCATAGGCGCGGATTTGTTCGATCACCTGAGCGGTTGTTCCGGCAATTGATTGCCCCTCGCGGCGGAACGAATCGAGGGTGACATTTTGTTTCGCCAAATGGGCATCGCGCTCCGCGTCATCGACGAAATAATCAACGCGCGTCATCACCGAGCGGGTGATGTCGTGCGGATTCCGGTTGTTCTGCGTGCACAATTGATCGAGCAGGGTATTGAGTTCGCGGTATTTTTCCGGCGTCACATAAACCCCGTTCCATTCGTTGGCATAGCGCGCGGCAAGCGGGAGCGTTTTCGTCGGTCCGTTGCCGCCGATCAGGAGTGGCGTGGGGCGTTTTGGACGCGGCAGCAGGATCGCATCATCGAGCGAGAAATGTTTCCCCTGAAAGCTGACGGGGGTATCGCTCCGCAGCAGGCGGGTGGTGACTTCTAAGCCTTCTTCGAACATGGCATAACGAGTCGGGAAATCATGGAACGGGATGCCGAAATTGTGATGTTCGCGCTCCTGCCAACCCGCACCCAATCCGAGGATCAACCGTCCACCGCTGAGATCATCGACGGCGGCAGCCATACGCGCCAACAGTGCCGGATGGCGGAAGGTGATCGGCGATACCATTGAGCCAAACTCGATGCGGCGGGTATAACTCGCGGCGTGGGTGAGCGATACCCAACATTCCAGCGATTCTTGATACGGTCCTGAAGCATCGGTGAAGTGATCCGAGCGGAAAACGAATCCGAATCCAAGTCTTTCGGCAGCGCCGAGAATGTTTTGCCAGCGCTCCCATGTAAGCCCGTGCTGTCCTTCGAGCATCAAACCAATTTGCATGAGGACTCCTTAGAAAGTTTGTGTGCGCGCAATTGTACCCCGCAATATCGCGCGTGACGGTTTGGTACATTACAGCTCTGTCATGTCATGAAAGAAAATTTACAATCTGTTGCCGCGTTTCCCATTTTGTCTTAGACTGCATTCATAAGGGATGAATCGAAAGAGGCAGATGTGGATCGCGTGTTGTTGAGTGCGGGGCGCAAAAATATCGATGCGTGTTTGACACTGGCGCGCGATCACCACTTGGGAATCGAAGTGATGGCGTTCGCGTTTCCCGATGTGCTGGATGGTGATTGGCGCGGCGAGATGGCATGGTACAAAAATGCTTTGCGCGATGTGCCGGTTGTCACACTGCATGGTCCCTTCTTTGATCTTGCGCCGGGAAGCCCGGATCGGCGTATCAATGCGCTGGTGATGGAACGCTATCGTCATTCGATTGAAATCGCTGCCGAATTGGGCGCCAGCGTCGTCGTGCTGCATGCGAACTTTATCGGGTCGCTGCGGAATGAGGATTACCGCACCGGATGGCATACGCGCAACGTCGAATTTTGGGGAGCGCTTGCCCCATTCGCGGCAGATCGCGGCGTGACGGTGGGCGTTGAAAATATGTGGGAGTACGATCCGCACATCATTATCGACATCCTGAAAGCGGTCGAACACCCGAATCTGCGCGCCACGCTCGATGTGGGACATTCGCAGTTATTCAGCGATGTGAGCCTCGATCATTGGCTGGATGTGGTCGCGCCGTATCTGGTTCATACCCATCTGAATAACAACGATGGCATTCTGGATGTTCATCGCGGACTGCCGCAGGGCGTCCTGAATTACTACGAGATTATCCCCAAACTGCGGGCGATCCGCCCGGGGCTGACGTATACACTGGAAATGGATAACGTCGACTCCATGAATCGCAGTTTGCCGTTTTTCGATCTGGTGACGCAACCGCCAGCTTGTGATCCGGTGATCGTTCATGTGTTGAAAGATAACGCTGAACTTGCGCGATGGGACGAAAGCGGACACCCGATCGGCAAAGATGATACGGCGGAACTTCCACCTGTTACGATTGACGCGGAATAGCACCGCCGGGCGATAATGGCGATCATTCAGCGGCGAGGGCGGAAACGCGCGGTTTCCAGACCGCGAATAGATCATCGGCGGGGCTGCTGCTCAGGTTGAGGATCGCTCCGTCGGGGGCGCTGACGTAAATTTCCCAATTACCCGATTCATTTGACATATACACCGTGTATTCCTCAAAGGTGATCCCGGCGCTGACGAACGTCGATTCGGGATCGAATGGGACGGCGGGCGCGATTTCGCCTCCGGTTGGCGCGGTAAGATCAAGTGTGTACAGGTCAAGCCCGCCGCCAAACACGCGGGCGCGTTCTGATGCAAAGATCACCCGTGTGCCGTCAGCGCTCCATATCGGCGACCAATCATTCGCGGGATCATCTGTCAAGCGGGTGAGTGTCGCGCCGTCTGTACCGATAACATAAATATCATGCTGCACATCAACCCGATCCGATGCGAACGCGATACGCGTGCCATCGGGCGCGAGATGCGCGTACCAATCGATCGCGCCATTTCCGGTCAGGTTGCGCGCCGATTCTTCACCATTCCCCTGATAGTAAACTTCAAGATTGAGATCGCGCAGTGAGATCAGCGTAAAACCGCTCAGCCCATCGCGCCGATCCCAATCCCCGCGCCCATTCAGCAGAATATCCATGAATGTGCCCAAGTCGGCGGCGGCAGGTACTTGATTCGCGCCGTCTGCCCCCATCAAATAACCGCCGATTTCACCCGTTTCGGTGCCGCTGGAAACATAACTGATCTGCACGGTATCGAGTGAATACGAGGGAAAGCCGTCATTGGCATCGTTGGCGCTCAGGTTGACGGCTTCGGTGGGGGTGGAGGCGGTGTAAATATCCCAATCGCCATCGCGATCGGACATAAACACGATCGCGGATGGCAGGGAAAAACCAGTCTCAGCGGCATCGGGCGTGACCTCGGCGGTCGGTTCTTCATCACCGGGCGCGGCGACTGGCTGGCTGAGATAAAAGATCAGGATGATGACCACGAATGCGACCAGCGCCAGCGTAATCAATACGCGAAGCCCAAGACGCGATCCGCGAGACGGGGAGGCTGTCTTCATGGCGAGCATCCTTTCGATTTTGGCAGAAGATTAGCACGAATCGGTGAGGGATGACAGGTATCCAGTCATGCGGAGAGGATCGGATAATCGTAAGAGCAGGTTGAAAAGCGGGTTTGAGGGGTAAGAGGCGAATGGCTGCGGCGAAAAACACAGAAAAACGATTTGATCTGCCGGGATTGCGGCGCGTGGTCATGCTGATTGTGGGATCGATCCTGCTTGGCATCGCGCTGTTCAGCGATCACGGCAATATGCAGATCGAAGGGTTATTTTTCGGGTTTCTGCTGGGGGGCGTGAACTGGATCGTCCTGCATTATTTACTCGCTAAAATTGCGGGTCCTTTCGCATTCGGGCGGGTGTGGTGCGGGTGGGCGTGCTGGTTCGGCATGATCTTTGATCTGCTGCCGTATCCCTACAGCCGATTCCGGCGTAAAGGGGTGTGGAATCGACTGCGCTACGCGCATTTCTTCATGAGTTTGGCGGTGGTGATCGGGCTGTGGTTCGCGGCGGGGTATCAAGATGGCGCGCATGGTGCAAGCGGGTATGTGTGGTTTCTCGTCGGGCTGATCGCCTATTACGTGATGGGGATCGCGCTGGCATTCAAGCTGAAGGATAACCGCGCCTTCTGTAAATATCTGTGTCCGCTGGCAGTCTTGCTCAAGACCGGATCGCGCTTCTCGATTTTGAAGATCAAAGGGACTGCGGCAAAGTGCGACTCGTGTAATGTTTGTGTCGAACGGTGCCCGATGAATATCCGCATCCCCGATTACATTTTGAAAGGGGAACGGGTGGGATCAACCGAGTGTACGCTGTGCGTGACATGTGTGAACATCTGCCCGACGAATGCGCTAAGTTTGAGCGTAGGATTCGATGGGGGCGGCAAAGAACACACCGATTTTGTGCCGCCGAGATTCTTCAAAGAGGATTAGGGGCAGTGAACCTATTGACGGGATTGCGTGTAATCTCGCGTGAGACGAAAGGGACAGGCATCGATGAATGATCAAAACGCGAAACAGGATAAACAGGCAGTTTTGCAATCACTCGATAAAGCACGGGAACATATCCGATCAGTTTTGAATCGCATCAAGCTTGATATGGAAATCTACCCGACGTGGACGATCAAGCACGTGCTGGCGCATCTTTCCGGCTGGGATGAAGCGTGCATCGCCTCGGTAGAGGCACTTTTGAATGACAATGAAGGCGAAATGGTTGCCTTGCGTGGTGCGGATTTTTACAACGCGCAGTCTGTCGAGACGCGGCAGACGCTGGATTATGAACAGGTGCGCCGCGAATGCGAGATCACACGTGAGCAGCTTAAGAAAGTGATCGACCGCGTTCCAGAAGAACGGATGCGCGATGTGGTTGCGCTGCCGTGGGGCGGCAATGCAAGTCTGTATGATTTACTTGAAGCGTTTGCCGAGCATGAAGCCGAACACGCCGTCGAAATCAGCGCCTTGATCGACGAAGCGGAAGCGGCACATGAGCGGGCGAACGGCGAGACGAATTAGCGGCGAATTTCGCCATCCCCTGACATGATCAGTGCATAACCGACGCCGGGAATCGTCTCGATGATGGGCGAATCGGCGTCGGTTTCGAGCTTGCGCCGCAAGCGGTGTACAAGCTGTTTGAGCATGATTTTATCACCACCACCGCGCCCCCAGATCGACTCGATCAGCCGATCCGCTGTGACACCGCACCCCGCCTCACTGCCGAGCGTCATCAGCAGACGATATTCAAGCCCGGAAAGCTGAACGATCCGCCCGCCGCTTTTTACCTGCCGTCGTGTGTGATCCATCCGCAGCTGCTCAGGCACAGCGGGCGGGGGAGAATCGAGCAGGGTTTCAAGGTGGGCAAACTGCCTGTGCAGCACGCGCAGTCGTTCTTCAAGTTCGGCGGCTGAAATTTGGCGCACGTCTGCTTGAAGGCGTTCGATCGATGCTTTCACCGAAGCTAATGGGTGACGATCCGGAACTGTAATCACCATATATCCTTCCATACACATGACAACGCATGACCAGAAATAAAAAAGCCCCGACATTGGTCGGGGCGGATGGGCTAAATGCGGCTGATTTACAGGCAGCTTAAAGCGTCGCGACTCCCCGAATGGTGTCGAAGGCTGTGGGACAACATGCACACACAAACGAAATCACGCTAAAACTCCGGCTGACTCTTTAAGCTCATTTGATTATAGGACTACGGCAGATTGTGTCAATGATCGGGGAATGTCACCCAAACCCTCTCCTATACCCAGATACGTATCACATCTAATAGGAAAACGGGAACAAATGTTCACATTTTTCTCGCTCAAGGTTAGCGTGCTCAAACCCTCTGTGACCGACAACACTTCATATTGTTTATAAAACGTTGATTGACGTGTTCATATACTTTGTTGTGAATAGAACAAGTGGTCTGATATCGCACGGAGGGGCGGCGATGAACCTGAATTACGCGGTAGATGCGCTGCGGGCGGGCGGTCAACTTTTGCCGCCGCTGATCGACGCATGGGCGGCGGATCAGCAGGAGCGGGCGGAGAAAGTCGCGCTGTTTCGGGATTACACGGCGGGCGATCACCCGCAAGACCTAACGGACGGCATGCGGCGGCTGTTACGCATCCGATCAGGGAGTCCGCTGCGCGAGTTCGCACTGAACTATATGGATATTGTCGTGCAAACGCTGGCGGATCGACTGCGCGTGGCGGAAATCTCGTCGGATGATGCAGCGGCGGCAGCGTGGGCGGCGGATCGACTGGCGGAAAGCCGGTTCGATTCGCTTCAGGGCGATGTGCATGAATCGACGCTGACGGACGGGGATACGTACCTGATGGCGGCACTTGATCCGGCAAGCGGCACGGTGAAATGGTGTCACGAACCCGCATTCGATGGGGTCAACGGGATGCTCACCGTGTATGCGCTCACCACCGACGCCGAACCGAGCGCGGCGGTGAAGGTGTGGACGATCGGCGATGAGACGCGGATCAATGTGTATTACGCGGATCGGGTCGAACGGTATATCTCGACGGGCGGCAATCTCACGCTGTACGAAACAGCGGATCAAGCGGGGGTGACGCCGCTGATCGGGCGTGATGGTCTACCGCTCGGCTTGCCGGTGATCCATTTTCGCAACCGGGCGCGGCGCTGGGGTGCATATGGGGCAAGCGAAATCGAAACGGCGATCCCGGTGCAAAACGCGCTCAACCGCACGCTGTACAGCATGATCATGGCGGCGGAACTGACCGCGTTTCAGATTCGCTACGCGGTCGGGTGGCAGCCTCCCGCCGATTTATCGCCGGGGATGTGGTTGGCGATCAGCCCGAATCGACCGCTTCAGCCGAACGAAAAGATCGATATTGGCACGATGCCGCAGGGCGAGTTGATGCCGTATCTCGATATGGCACGCTTTCTCTCGGCGGAGATCGGCAAGATCACCCGCACGCCGTCGCCTGAGTTCGGGTGGGATGGCGCAAGCGGGGAATCGCTGCGCCAGCGCGAAACGGGGTTGATCGGCAAGGCGCGGCGTTTTCAGGTGAAAGCGGGAGACGCATGGAACCGCGCTTTGCAAATCGGGGCGCGGCTCGAAGCGGCATACGGGGCGGGATCGCCGCCGGTGAAGGCGCGTTTTCGCGTGCGCTGGATGCCGGTCGATGTGCGGGAAGAAGCGCGTTAACGCAAAGGCGCAAGGACGCAAAGAAAAAAGGAGCGAACGACATGAGCGATAACGAACTGACTGCGCCGGAGGCGGTCGAAACCGCCGCCGAACCAATCGCGGAGGATGACGGCACGAGTGTGCCGGGGAATGTGCGGGCGCTGCCGGGGTGGGCGCAGTCGATGATCCGCGATTTGCGCCGCGAAAATGCCAGCCGCCGCGCTGAACTCAAGCGGGTGCGCGATGAAACGGCGCGCATCGAAGCGGAGCGCGAAAA
>CALBRY010000447.1 GCA_937927665.1 uncultured Chloroflexota bacterium | reverse complement strand
TGCTCTGCCGCATGGTATCCGGTGCCGGGGAGCATCAGCGTCGGGCGAAACTCATTTGTCGATTTTGGCAGCACGTTTGAGGAGAGTATTTTCCGCAGTTATCCGGATTGCGTGCTTGACGAACCCGCATCCATGACCGTGCATGTGCAGAACGCCACCGGACTCGTGTTCGGCTCAAATCTGCCGCAGGTAGATGACACAACGTTCGCAGCTTCGATGGCAAGTTGGGCGCATGTGATGGCAGCACCAGCACTCGTGGCTGAACCGATCACCAGCGATGCTACGTTGATCACCGCCGCCTCGCTTCAGGATCGTTTTCGTCCACTGGTGACCGATTACTATCTGCCTACGCTGGAACATCTGCGTCATTTCTTCCCACGCATCAGCGGGCTGACTTTGTTTGTCACCAACAGCGGCTTTGGTAACAGCTTTGATCCGGCGGCGACTCCCATCACGGACGGGCGGGTCGTCGTGGTGCTTCAACCCTATTATCTGTCGGCGGTGGTAGAGAATCCCTTCAACGATTTTCTGTTCAACCGGCAGGCGATGGTCAGCAGCCTGTTCGGGGTGAGCGGCGGCAGTTTTGGAATCAGTTACACGGATAACATCAGCTATTTCCTGTGGGCGCACGACACCGCGCATGGCGATTCGGCTGCAATGCGTACGCTGCTGGCGCAGGGACTTCCTCAGACAGGTCCGGGAGTCTATGTGTACAGTTCCCAGACCCCCGAAGAAAGATACCCATTAGCACTGTTCCTTTATCAGGTGTATGTTGATCAGGGCGAAACTGCCTTAATCGATCTGCTCAACCGCACGCTTGACGAGGCACCACGGCTGAATCGACTGTCCTCGTCTGCCGCGCAGCAGTGGATTCAGGATGCAGCGTATGGCAGCTAAAAGTTACCTGTGGTACGAACTGCGAATTGCCTTTGGATGGGCATCCATCCTTCCAGCACTCTTGTTCCCCACCTATGCGCTGCTCGGTTGGGCGGTCTGGAGCAGCCATGATCAACAGCCGACCTTGTCCGAGCTTGCGGTGATTTGTGAGCTTCTACTGCCGCTTGCTGCCGGACTGCTTGCCGCACACCTGATGTCGATCGAGCGGGATGAGGCTTTTGACCATATCCGGCGCAGTTATCCCGAAACATGGTGGCGCGTCCCGCTGATGCGCACAGTGATGAGCGTCGCGCTTGTTCTGTGCGCGGCGGCTCTCGGCGCGCTGATCTTTCGCATGGCTTACGGGGATTATCCCCTTGCCGATATTCTGTTCCCGGCGCTGCCTCCCGCGCTTTACCTGCTCGGATTAGCGCTGCTGGTGAATAACCTCACCGGTAATGCCTGGATATCAGGTGCCGTGATTTTGGGGTACTGGTTTATCGAGTACATCAGCAGAGGACAATATACCGGCGCGCTGTTTCTGTTTCGATCGACGATGCCCAATACGACGGATTACGGGTTGAATCGCGGACTCTTGACGGGATTGGCACTGATCCTGATAACCGTGAACGCGCTGTATTCTGGCTGGCGGAGGCGCGGGCGTGGATGAGGACAAAACGCTCTACCGGCAGGTCAAAATGGGCGATCAGGAGGCGCTGCGTTTCCTGATCGCCCGCTATCATCGTCCGCTGTTCGATTTCCTTTACCGCCTGATGGATGATCGTTCGACTGCCGATGATCTGACTCAGCAGGCATTCATTCGCCTGCTGACCTTCAGCGGCGATGCACCGGACAATCTGCGGGCGTGGCTGTTCACGATCGCTCGTAATCTGGCTTATGATTATTTCCGCTCGGCACACAGGCGACACGAAAACAGCCTCGATTTCGCGGATGGTGCCGATCTGATTCTGCCGGAAACCGCCGACACGCTGGAGCAAATGACCATCTTTGCTGATGATCAGCAAACGATCGCCCGGCTGTTGCAAAGCCTGCCGCCTGAACAGCGCGAGGTCGTCATTCTGCGCTTTTATCACGATTTATCGCTGCAAGCGATCGCGGACATGGTGAACGTTCCGCTCGGCACCGTCAAAAGCCGTCTCTTTCACGCACTGAAAAAACTGAAACTTCAATGGATAGTGAGCGATGAATAACCATACTCTCTCATCCGGGCTTGATCCTGAACAGGAGACCGATCTCGGTGATCTGTCCCCTGTGGAAGCCCTCTTGAATGCGTACGACACGCCTGAGCCTGACAGCGATCGCCTGCTGGCAAACCTTCAGGCGGTGATACAGCAGCAGGAAGTTTTGATCCCATCCCCGACACCGCGCAGTCTGCGTGACCGGCTGCGGTTGGCGCATATGCAGGTTGCCTTGGTCGGGAGCGCGTTCTGGTGGGCAACCGCGCTGATGCTTGGGTTGGGGCTTGTGCTGCTGGCGGTCAGCGAAGGGACAATCGCCGGGCTTTATGCGCTGGCAGCCCCCATTTTCGCCGTGATAGGGACGGCGTACATTTTCCGACCGGACGCACGCAGCCTCCGCGAATTTGAACTATTGAGCGCTGTGAGTCCACTGGAGATGCTGTACACCCGACTGCTGCTGATTCTGCTCTACAACGCGGGGCTAGCGGTAACATTGATCCTGTTCGCCTGGAGTCAGGACACCCAGATCGTCCTGTGGCGACTGCTGCTCATCTGGTTTGGACCGATGGTGGGACTCATGGGGACGGCGCTCTACAGCCTGCTCCGATGGCAGATGTTAGCCGGAGTGCTGGTGCCGATGGGCTTGTGGGCAGCACTGCTTTTCCTCGGCTGGCGTGAGGCTGTATTGCACAGCAGCAGCCCGTTCATCTCGCTCGGCGATTTGTCGCTGGTGGTTATCCAGTCGAGCAGTTTTCTTGCAGCCTCTTGTTTGGCGTTGGTGATGGGGGTGATTTTGATGTGGCAATCCGGGCGCTGGGCGGCTAAATGAGCTTACATCTCGATCAAGTGAGCAAGCGCTACGGCGGACAAATCGCACTGGATCGCGTTTCACTCCAGCTTGACGGCGGCATTGTCGCCCTGCTGGGGGCAAATGGCTCAGGCAAAACCACGCTGCTGCGATTGCTGGCAACCTTGGAGCTGCCGGATATCGGGCAAATATCTTGGGGAATGCGAAATAGCTTGGTCAGTCTGCCGGAGTTGCGCTCCCATATCGGCTACCTGCCGCAAGTGTTGGAGCTTCCAGCGAATCTCACACCCTATCGCCTGCTGTGCTACTTGGCGCAGCTGCGAAATGTAAACGCTGCCGCCGTCGATGATCTGATCGCCGGGTTGAAATTGGAAGCGATCGCACACAAACGCATCGCACAGTTATCCGGGGGTCAGCTTCGACAGGTGGGCGTGGCGCAGGCATTTCTTGGACATCCGAAGGTGCTGCTGCTGGATGAATTAAGCAGTGGACTCGACGTGATTGAACGGGAACGCGTATACCGGCTTTTGCCCAACGACGGCAAGCTAACCATTTTTAGCACGCATCTCCCCGACGAAGCAGAACGAATTGCGAAGTCGGTCGTCATCCTGCATCAGGGGCGGGTTCTATTCTCAGGAACCATCGCTAAGTTGAAAGCCCTTGTTGGGGAGTGCCCAGAAATTACGCTTCCGACGGCGGAAGTACAACCGCTTCTGTATCAGGATGTCCGCGTGACGCTGCGCTCTACAGGACAGCGCAAAACGAGCGATACGACTCGTCTCGTTGAACCTTCTCTCGAGGATGCTTATCTGTTCCTGCTTTTGTGTGCAGCAGAGTAATCTGCTTCTTGTGATCTTGGGTTCGAACTTCATTCAGAAAACAAACCTTACTGAAGGCTTTCCGTTCGAAAATTG
>CALBRY010000446.1 GCA_937927665.1 uncultured Chloroflexota bacterium | reverse complement strand
TCGGCGCGAACTTTGATGTTGTGTGGGGCGGTCGTGCTCTGCCGGATGCGGGCGAAGTTCCCTCGAATCCGTAACGGACAATTTGTGTAAGATGCAAAAAAGCGGGCGATCCAGCATCAGATCGCCCGCTTTTTTCCCCCTACAGCGCGTTATATAAGAACTTTTACGACTTCTTTACTGCTTTACGCCAGCGTGTTTATGAAATTCGTGTATATTTGCAGGCTGAAGCATATAACTATAGATGAAGGAATAAGCCATGAAGTTTGCGCGTTTCGGGTTACTTGCCTTATCGCTGTTTGTCCTTTTTTCGGCGGCTGTACTGCCCAGCTTTGCCGGTGTTAGCGTGCCTCCTTATAACGTGAGTGCGGGCGCGGATGGTTGTACGCTTTACGTCGAGGTCTATGATATCCGTGAGGCTAAAAGCCCTGCTGCTTCGCAGTTTGCCAAGCGCGGCGGCGGCGGCTTTGACTTCTATCTGGTGATCGACGGGATGGTTGCAGAGATTACCGATGAGGGGAATATTTATTTCTCCGACTCGTACCCGATCAACGCCGCTCCGGGGGCAACGATCACCGTGACGATTTATACGGACTCATCACGCACGGTTGCGATTGACTCCGATTCCGAAATTGCGCCGGAAGGCTGCTATGATCCGATTGAAGTGATTGTGCCGACGGCAGACTGCCCGTATCCGCCGAGTCCGCTGCTCGGTCAGGGGCGCGTGATTGGTCCGGTTACGACCTATTGGGCTCCGCGCTTGAATGCTGGAACCAATCCGGCGGTCGTGCTGCCCGTAGGTACGTCGTGGTGGATTCTCGAAGCGCGCGACGGCTTCTATAAGCTGTTCATCGCGTGCCAAGCGCGCTATGTGTGGGTGACGGCTGAATCGCTCGGCGCGAACTTTGATGTTGTGTGGGGCGGTCGTGCTCTGCCGGATGCGGGCGAGATTCCCTCGAATCCGTAACGGACGACTTGTGTAAGACGCAAAAAAGCGGGCGATCCGAAACCGGATCGCCCGCTTTTTGATTTCACAGTGAACCGCTAGTCGAGTGAATCGCTGCCCAGTATGGCGGGAATATCCCCGTTTGAGCCGCGACCGTCTTTGTTACCGATCTTGCCCAGCACCATGCGCTCATCTTCTTTACCGAAGCGAACGACTTCGCCGGATTCGCTGATCGCCTCAACCGCTAAGCCGAGGCTTTGCAGTTCCTTGACCAGCACGCGGAAGCTCGTCGGGATGCCCGGTTCTTCGATGGGATCGCCCTTGATGATGGCTTCGTAGGTTTTCACGCGACCCTGCACATCGTCCGACTTGACGGTGAGCATTTCTTGAAGCGTGTATGCCGCGCCGTATGCTTCCAGCGCCCACACTTCCATTTCACCGAAGCGCTGACCGCCAAACTGCGCCTTACCGCCGAGCGGCTGCTGGGTGACAAGGCTGTATGGACCAGTCGAGCGGGCGTGTACTTTGTCCTCGACAAGGTGCGCCAGCTTGAGCATGTGGATCATGCCGACTGTCACTGCCTGATCGAAGGGTTCGCCCGTGCGTCCGTCAAAGAGCGTGTGCTTGCCGTAGTGCGGGATCGGCATGCCTGTGCGGAACATCACCTTATCGGCGTAGGGGAGCAGTTCCCACCCTTCAACGCCTTCGGGGATTTCAACTTCAGGGTCTGCCCAGAGCATCCACTGTTGTACGGAGATGGTCATCGCGTTTTTATCGCGGCGTTTCCGCTCCGTGCTGTTCATTTCAACGTTATCCCAGTTGATGAGATCGGTCGGCTCGTAGCCCTGCTCGCGCAGCCACTCCGCCAGCACGGCACGCCGCGCATAGTCGGTGTTGTGGAGCAGTTCTTCGCCGTCGTAACCGCGCCCATCCAACCACTGATGCACATACAGGCGGCGCACTTCGTCGTCGTCCTCGTATGCCATGGGATCGTAATCTTCGGTCTGAATCCAGTACCATGCGCGGTCGGTGATCAAACGCCAAGCGTGATCGACGAGCCATGCGCGACCGAGTTCCGCTTCGATTTCTTCGCCCTTCGCACCGTCGAACACGGGCGTGATGGCGCGGAAACCGAGTCGTTCTGCTGCCCAGCCGAGGTGAATTTCCAACACCTGACCGAGATTCATACGACCGGGAACACCTGTCGGGTTAAGGATGATTTCGACCGAGCGACCGTCGCTCAGGTACGGCATATCCTCGATCGGTACGATCTTGGAGATGACGCCCTTATTGCCGTGACGCCCTGCCATCTTGTCGCCAACCGTGAGCTTACGCTTTTGGGCGACGGCAACGCGCACCATCTTTTCGACACCCGCGGGAAGATCGGGATGCTCGTCACGGGTGAACGTTTTAACGTCCACGACTTTACCGCGTTCGCCGTGGGGCAGACGCAGCGACGAGTCTTTCACTTCGCGCGCTTTTTCACCGAAGATGGCTCGGAGGAGCTTTTCTTCAGGGCTGAGTTCTTTTTCGCCCTTCGGCGTGATTTTGCCGACGAGAATATCATTCGGACCGACTTCTGCGCCGATGCGGACGATACCGAATTCATCCAAGTCTTTCAGGGCGTCCTCACCGACGTTGGGAATATCGTAGGTGATTTCTTCCGGTCCGAGCTTGGTATCACGCGCTTCGACTTCGTGCTTTTCGATGTGAATGCTCGTGAACTTATCGGCGCGCAGCATGTCTTCGCTGATCAGGATCGCGTCTTCGTAGTTGCCGCCAAACCAGCAGACGAACGCACCCAATACGTCATGACCGAGCGCGAGATTACCCATATAGGTCGAACTGCTGTCCGCCAGCACGCTGCCTTTAACCACATGCTGTCCCTTACGGACGATCGGACGCTGATCGACGCAGGTGGACTGGTTGGAACGGTTGTACTTACGCAGCTTGTAAATGCGCTCGTCGCCGTTCGTGGTGTGAATGACGATCCGGTCGCCTTGCACGCTGCTAACTTCGCCATCGACATCACTGATCAAAAGCTGACCGCTGTCGTAGGCTGCCTGCTGTTCCATGCCCGTACTGACAATCGGCACATCCGGCGCAAGCAGAGGAACTGCTTGGCGCTGCATGTTCGATCCCATCAGGGCGCGGTTGGCGTCGTCATGTTCAAGGAACGGAATCAACGAGGCGCTGATACCGACGATCTGACGGGCTGCCACGTCCATGTAATCGATGCGGCGGGCGGGGACGAACAGGAATTTCTGGTTAAAGCGCGCCGAAACACGATCGGTCGAGAACTGGTTTATGTCGTCCAGCGGTGAATTCGCCTGCGCGATTACGAAATCGTCTTCGCGGTCAGCCGAGAGGTATTCGATCTCGCCGCTGATGAACGGCTGCACCGGAATCTGTTCGATTCCTGCTTTAACGAATGCAGCGATCATCTTTTCGGTGGCAACATCGCCATCGTGTGCCAAGATCGTCTCATCGGCGGTCATCACATCTTCGCGCACCAAACGCCCCAACAGGCGTGGATCAGACGGCGCAAGGAATTTGACGACTTTACGATAAGGCGTTTCGATGAACCCATACGGATTCACGCGGGAATAGCTCGCCAAGCGACCGATCAAACCAATGTTCGGACCTTCCGGCGTTTCGATCGGGCAGATGCGTCCGTAATGGCTGTGATGCACGTCACGCACATCGAAGCCTGCACGTTCACGACGCAGACCGCCGGGACCCAGCGCGGAAAGCGTGCGCTTGTGGGTAAGTTCCGCCAGCGGGTTTGTCTGTTCCATGAACTGCGAAAGCTGCGACGAGCCGAAGAACTCACGGATCGACGCGACGATCGGACGGATATTCACCAACGCGACCGGGGTCAGGTTTTCGCTTTCGCGAATCGACATACGTTCCTTGACCACGCGCTCCGTGCGGCGCAAACCGATGCGGAGCTTGTTCTGAATCAGCTCGCCGACGGTTTTGACGCGGCGGTTGCCGAGGTGGTCGATGTCGTCCTTGCCAATCTTGCCGTTGTTGATGTTGATCATGCGTTCAAGCAGGCGCACCACGTCGTGCTTGGTGACGGTGCGGAATGTACGCGGGATCAACCCATCCAAGCCCAAGCGTTGATTGAGCTTGTAACGTCCAACGCGCTCCAAATCGTAGCGGCGCTGGTCGAATAACTGGCTTTCCAGATATTCGCGGGCGTTATCGAGGGTGGGCGGATCGCCGGGACGCATACGGCGGTAGAATTCGATCAGCGCCGCCTGAGCGATCGTCTGATCTTTCTTCAGTTCCCACACCGGTTCCATCTTGAGCGTTGCTTGAATGTAGTGATGATCCGGATTGTCATCGACCTGACGATACAGTTCGATGATTTCCTCGTCCGTTCCAAACTGGATGGGCGATTGCACGCCGGGCAGCCCGTCATCGACTGCGGCAAGTGCGCGCAGCAGGATCGTCACGGGAATCGTGCGCTTGCGGTTGAACTTGATCGTCAGATAGTCGCTTTTGCGGGTTTCAAATTCCATCCACGCGCCGCGATCCGGGATCAACTTGGAGTTGGAGAGCAACCGCCCTGTCGTGCGATCTTCTTCCGCGTCAAAGTACACACCGGGGGAGCGGATCAACTGGCTGACGACGACGCGCTCCGTACCATTGATAATGAATGTTCCCGTTTCGGTCATGATCGGGAAGTCACCGAGGAAGATATCCGAAATGACAACCTCATCACCGGCTTCACGGTTGACCAATGCCACGCGGATATACAGCGGCGCGGCGAATGACATGTCCCGTTCCAGACAGGTTTCTTCGCTGTACTTGGGTTCTTCAAACCAGTAGCGCAGCCCAAATTCCTGTGCTTCGCGGCTTTTGCCGGGGAAGTACAGTTTCAGGTTGCCATTGTAGCTCTCGATCGGGCTGATCTCGTCGAAAAGCTCTGCCAATCCCTCCGCTAGAAACCAGTTGAATGAATCCAACTGCACTTCAATAAGCGAGGGGAGTGCCTGGACGCTGGGGATGCGGGCGTAACTCTTGGTGTAGCCTAGCCGACGCAAAACAGTTGCTCCTTACCCACAACCAACCGAGGAAAAAAGATTATGCGGAAAACGTGGGTCACGCCGTCCGAACCCTTAGTATAGTAGTGACCGGATTCTCAGGCGGAATCTAAAAACAACGTGAACGACGAGTATACATGCGAAACTCACCTTATGTCAAGCGGTCGGCATAAGGCGGTGAGTGGAAGAAATTCAGGGGTTGGGGATATATATCCCTACCCCTTTAGTATATCCCAAATTGGATGGCGGTGCAATCAGTTTGCGGGTTCGGAGGATTACAATGCTTAAACAAACGCCAGAGGCGGGGCGCAAACTTTCAGAATAGCGTATGCTCAAGAAATACATAGATGCAACGGGGGAATATGCATGAACTTAAATAACATTTTTTCGGGTATGGGATCGCTTACCACGATCATTGTCACCGTACCGTTTTTGATCATCGGGCTGGTTTTCATCGTTGCGGGTATCCGTTCGTATGCCCGATTGAACACCGCCAAGCGGAATTGGCATCCAACTCAGGGGCGGATCATGTTTTCGGAAGTGATTGCGCGTCGATCGTCCTCAGGCAGAGGCGGGACATCGACCAGCTATTACCCGCGTGTGGTCTATGAGTATGTTGTGAATGGGAATCGTTATCAGGGAACTCAGGTCAGCGTCGGTCACGAGGTCGGCTATGGCAGCTATCAAATGGTGAATCAGCGCGTGATGCAGAATTATCCGCCGGGGCGCGACCTAAGCGTTTATTATAATCCCGCGAATCCATCCGAAGCGGCTCTGGAATTCGGTGCTCCGCGTGGAGGCTTGTTCATTTTTATCGGGGTGGTGGTGTTGGTACTGTCGATCGTGCCGCTGTTGTTCACCGCCGGAGGGATGGGGCTGTTGAACCAATTCCTCAGCAGCCTCTCCACCGGTAACTAATTCTTTAACGGGCGGCGGCGATTTCCGCCGAGCCGTCGCCTTCAACTTCTTCAACCAGCGTGGCATAACGGCGGCGGGCGAGTATCCACAAGCCCGCGCCCAACGCAGCGATCGCGGCGATTTGCACACGCGGGGGAAGCTGAGTCAAGCGAGCGACGAGCGATTTTTCGGTTTCACCGACCAGATCGTGCTTAAGCTGCACGGCGAATTCTTTATTCGGCTTGACAGGTACAAGCGTGGCGGCAAGCAAGCGAATCACCTGAACAAACTGGGCGGCTTCTTCAGGATCAAGGGCGTACTTCTCGATAAAGTAGGCGATGTTCTGCTTTCCCGACTGCACAGCGTCGGTGACATTCGCGACGAAGTGTTCGATGGGCAAATCGCCCGGCGTGTTGTTCGGCGTGTAGGTCATGCAGGCTTAACCCTTCCTCGTGTTCAATGAATCGCTTGATGCGCGCTGCGATCCCGATCCAGATAATTCATCGCGTAAGGCGATGAGCGTGCGATGATAGAGGGACTTAATCGCGCCTTCGGTGCGGTTCATAAGCTGACCGATTTCCGCATTCGATAGACGCTCGACAAACTTGAGCAGGAGAAGCTGCTGGCGTTCTTCCGGCAAGCGCCGGATTGCTGCCAATAATGCTTCACGCTCCTCGTTTTCTTCCGCCTGCTGATCGGGCGCATCCGACTTCAGGCTGGCGGCGAGAAATTCATCAAGGGCGATAATCTTGCGCCGCCCACGATCACGATGCCAGTTAGCGATCAAGTTATGCGCGATGCGATAAAGCCACGCTTGAAAAGGAACGCCGCGTTCGGTGTAGCCTTCGATGTGCGCCATCGCCCGGAAAAAGACGCGCGCCGTTAAATCTTCGGCGTCGTGGTGGTTGCCCGTCCGGTAGTAGATGTAGCTGTAAATCTTTTCGACGTACCGTTCATACAGTTCGCCGAAAGCATCTTTGCTACCCGCTTTCGCGAGATCGACCAGATCGGTATCTTCAAGCCGCTTCAGCGACTTTTGGCGTTTCGCCCATTGTTCGCGCAGTGAAAGTTTCTTCATATGCGTGATAACCCTAGTTGAGTTTGAAGGTTACGTTGGAACACCGCATCGAAAACCTTTGTTTGTGTGTAAGCAGAGTTGCTGCATAATCAAGACCAGAACCATCGGCGAAACGGACAGCAGTCCCTTGTAGACAATAATGATTCTTGACGTTCTCTACCTGATTTTACTCGTGAGTACGCTGGCGGCAATGATTGCCAGCACTGTTTATGCTTGGAGAAAACGCCCTAAAAAGGGTGCGCGCGTTTTTGCATTCTATCAATTTGCCGCGACCGGAATCTTGATCACGATACTGGGATCGGCGCTGGCATCGAATACGACGGAGGTTTTCCTATGGATGCGCCTCCGTGCTCCGTTCCAACTGATCAGCGTGACGATTTATCTGCTGTTTGCGCTCGATTATGTGGGCAATACCCGCTGGTTGAAGCCAAGCCGCGTGATTCTGTTGATGGCTGTTCCGGTTATCCTGAGCATTCTGGTGATCGCTCCGGGAACTAGTCATGTGATGATCGGGGCTGTCACCACCGAGCGCAACGCGTTTCTGATATATGAAGTATCGTTCGATAAAGTGATCGGGTACTGGATCGGCGTTGTTTATGCGTACATTGCGCTGATCCTTGCGATGCTGTTGTTCTTCCGGCACGCGGTCATCTCGAAAGCGCCGTATCGCTGGCAGGCGTCGATTCTGTTTTTTGTCAGCCTGATTACAATCGTCGTTCACTTTTTGAACCTGATGCCATTTCTCCCATCGATCATGCCGAATTTGATCGTCGTCGGATTATTGGTGCGGGCTGTGATCATCACGTGGGCGCTGTTCTCATTCCGGCTGTTTGATATTATGCCGATCGCGCTCCGGTCTGTATTCGAGCGGCTGCCCATCGGGCTGCTTGTCCTTGATGTTCAAGGAAACATCATCGAAATCAACCCGATCGCGGTGACGGAATCAAAGCGCACGCACGAGTCGATGGTTGGCGCTTCACTGCGCGAGGTTTTCCCACGTCTGGGAGCGTTTGCTGATCGCATCGCGCCTGATCAAGAGCAGTCGGAAGAACTCGATTTTGAACTCAATCCCGGCGATAAGCGTTATTTTGAGGCGCATCTTGTTCCCCTGTTCAGCCGTAACGGACAAATCGCGGGGCGGCTGCTCACTGTACGGGACATCACCCGCCGCAAGATTGCGGAAATCGAACGCGAAGCGCTGATTGACACGCTTGATTCTTACGCGCATACGGTCGCACACGATTTGAAGAATCCGATCGGGCTGGTGCTGGGGTATGCGTATTTGATGCAAGAGGAGTTCGGCAACTCATTTCCTGAAAGCCAGATGTATTTGAAATCGATCATCGAGGCGAGTAATCGAAATGTGCGTATTATTGACGATTTGCTCTTGTTCGCGTCGGTTCGCAAACGCGGCGAGATTGCGATACACCAGTTTGAGATGCGCCCGACCTTAAATGAAGCGCTCATCCGTATTGAGCAGTCGATTTCGAAATCCACATCCTCGCCTTCGATCCGGGTGGTTACGGAAATACCGGATGCGATCGGGTATCCGCTGTGGGTCGAGGAAATTTGGGTGAATTATGTATCGAACGCAATCAAGTACGGCGGAAAACCGCCGCATGTTGAGATAGGCGCATCGCGTGAAGGGCGGATGATCCGCTACTGGGTGCGTGATAACGGTGAAGGCTTGAGCGAGGAAGATCAATCGAGATTATTCCGCAGTGTGGGGCGACTGGAACAGCACCGCCCGATCGCAGGGCATGGGTTAGGGCTGACGATTTGTGCGCGGATCGCGGTACGTTTGGGGGGCGCGGTCGGGGTCGAAAGCGAAATCGGGAAGGGCAGCACGTTCTGGTTTACGCTCCCTGCCGCGCCAGAAGCGACGTAAGCCACAAGATTTGAATGGACTCTGTACAACAACACGAGAAATGCACCGCATCGCGTTACAATCCATACACGATGCAATGCAGCTTACCTGAGCCTCTGAGGATGCAATGACCACGACACCGATTCGTTCTGAACATCGCTCGACATTTGATGAGTCGAATACGCCGGCGCTGCTTCCTATCGCGCTGCGTCTCGCCGATATGCTCCACCGGATGAAACTGCTTCCGGTGAACTTTGATCGGGATAGCTTAACGAGTGCGGCGCTGAAAGCCGCAAATGCCGCGAAGTTCGATGCCCCCATCAACTGGGAAGGCTTTGAAATTCTAGGCAAGTCGATCCAACACAACGAGAATGCCACTTTTATGACGCGGTCTGTGCTGCGCGGTGAAGTGATTCGACAGCTTCGCATCGCGCTTCAGCTTGAGGAATTCACCCGCGCTAATCCTACGGTAGCTAATGAGGTCATCAAGCGCCCGATCATTATCACCGGACTGCCGCGCACGGGAACAACCCTGCTGCACCGCCTACTGGCGCGTGATCCCAAACTGCGCGTGCCGAAGTTCTGGGAACTGACCGACCCGATGCCGA
>CALBRY010000445.1 GCA_937927665.1 uncultured Chloroflexota bacterium | reverse complement strand
GTGATTCGAGATAACTTTCGGCGTTCAAGAAACCGCCATCATCGCCGCCCAACAGCACATAATCCCCTTCGGCGGGGCGGTTTTCATCGAGCGGTGGCGCGGTGGCGCGGACAAGGCTTGAGGTGCGCTCCAGCACATAATCGAGGCGGCGCGCATGTTCGAGCATCGTCACATTGACAAAACGCTCCACCGAGCGCGTCTGACCTTCGATCAGCGTTGTGATTTCCAGATCAAAGAGGTCATCCACCGTCAAACCGAGCGATTCCGCCGCTTCATCGGTCGCGTTGTGCGATACGGTCGCGGAATAAGCGTTTCCCCACTCGCCGGGACCTGCCGCCATGAGGATGACGCCGGGGGTAAGCTGCACCTGCGCGTATCCCATAAAAGGCACTTCGGCGATCAAAAATTCTGGCGGCACTGCATCCCGCACAGCGGTTAATGCTTGTAGTGATGCTTCGTAATTCGCCGGATCAGACAGATCAATATCATCGAGCGCGTCAAGCTGTTCTTCGGCGGCATCGAGCGCGGCTTCGGCGGCAGGAATGCCGGGATCATCTGCGGGGAGTGCCGCCAGCGCTTCTTCTGCTCCGGCAATCCACGCTTCGACAATCGTGTTCAGGGTGGAACTAAGGAAGTTCAGCCGCGCGCCGAAACTTTCGACGGCGGACTCGGCTTCATCGCGGACGGCGTTTTCAACTGGCGGATCGTTCGGGTCTTGCGCGCCTAATTCCGCGAGGATTTCTTGTGCGCGGGTGAAGTTGGCAGTATCCGCCGCCGCATCATCAAAGAGGCTGGTGAGCGCTTCTGCGGAGGGCGTTGGATTATACAGGCGCACGATAACTGCCTGTCCGCCGCCGTTGAGGAAGAAATCGCGCACGACGTAACTGAGCGGATAATCGCGGTGCAGCCCGCCAAACTGCCGTTCGTAATCGCCATAGTTAAAAATGATGGTCGGCTCATTGACTACGCCGCTGACCGCACGCCCTATAAATGCGGTAATCGATGTTGAGACACCGACGATAGACCGTACGCCGCTGGGAATTTCTTCGATATAAACGCCGGGGTAAGTGGGCGCAATTGCCATAGAGTATGCTCCTGAAGCAAAAACGCGTTCTTGCAACATGAAATCGATGCCGCATGCCGCAGCCCGCTGTCGAACCCTATCGTGAATTGGGGTGAAGGAGGTTTACGGGCAGTAGTGTCTTCAATTTTTACCTCGTTACGCACGCCCGCGATGCAGAACAGAAGCAAATCAATGCAACTGAATCTTTCAGTGTCACTGAACTGTTAATCACTATACCCCAGCTCCAAACCGTCATAATTGGAAAATCTTGCCATTAGGTCGGTACATTCCTACCATGTCGAACGCGCACCGCGCTGGGAGAAATGCCGTAGGCGCGCTTAAAAGCGCGGGCAAGATGCGATTGATCAAAGAAGCCGACCATCTGCGCGACCTGTGCGACTGTCCATTCGCCCTCGCTGAGTAATTCGCGCGCACGTTCGACGCGGCAGCGGATCAAATAACGATAGGGTGATTGTCCCGTCGCCTGACGAAACAAGCGCGAAAAGTGGGTGACACTATGACCCGCATACGCCGCGAGTTCGGTCAGGGTTAAATCCTGATCGAAACAGCCGTGAATGTAATTGAGCGTGCGCTGAAGCTGGTGCTTGGATAACTGAGACGGCGATGGAGTGGGAAGGGTGAGATTTCCAAAGCGGCGTAAGCAGTGATGAATCAGCGCGATCGCCAGCGCATCGGCATAGAGGCGGCTGTCGGCGTCGTGGGTTTCGATCATCGTCAGGATCGCGTGTCCGATCTGCGCGATAAGCGGATCGATCAAGAAATTCTGCTCGATTAACTCTAATCGAACCGGATCCACCGGGGTGAGTTCACTCGCAAGCCTGAAACATAAATCACTGGGGATGGTGAGGTATAACGTGGTGGCGGCGGTGTTCCAATGATAGGTTGCGGGCTGAACGACAAGCGGACTTAGGAACAATGTACCCGGTACCGATGTCCCATCACTCCAACTCCCGTTTTGGAGGCGTGCCAGCCGATTGGGTGATCCCGACATATGATGGAGCAGACGAAAACCAAGCCCGAAATCGCGGATTTCATCGGCGGTAACTTCGCCTTCGGCACAGTGAAAAAGCGAAAGTGCCGTGAGCGAACGCCAACGTAATCCCTCGCTGGACTTGAGCACCTGAACACTTGCTGCACTCGGATCGACTTCTGGTGGTAGACCGCCTTTCAAATGCATGATACGCACCCCCGGAAACAATTCACAGCGGACGGAGTGTATGCACAGGTAAATCTAGCATAAACATGAAAAAGTCACCCGCGGGTGACTTTTTGTGATATTGTATTATGAAACAGGTGTTCTAAAGGTGAGCCATACGTAACACAACATAGGAGGACTGCGATGGCTTGGCATCATCAACTGAACGGCGATTCGCTTTCGTGGCTGTTGGAGATCGATCCGGCAAATCCTTCGGTGCGCTGCTTTTCGTTGCGCGATCTGCTTGACCTGCCCGCCCATGATCCGGCTGTGATCGAAGCTCAGGCGGCGATCATGACCAGCGGCACTGTCCCCGCGATTTTGGAATCACAGCACCCTGAAGGCTACTGGGAAAATCCCGGCAGCGGTTATGGTAAATACCGGGGGACAGAATGGCAGATCATCTTTTTAGGGGAACTTGGCGTTGATCCTTCGAATGCGATTGTGCGGCGCGGCTGTGAGTATCTCCTCAATCACAGCATCGCCAACAACGGTGGATTTTCTGCTGCAAAACCACCCACACCGGGCGGCGTGATCCACTGCTTGAACGGTAATCTGTTGTTCGCGCTGATCCAGCTTGGTTGGCTGGATGATGTGCGTGTTCAGCGGGCGTTGGATTGGTTGGCGCACGCGATCACGGGCGAACCACCAATCTCATATTTGAAATCCGCCACGAGCGGCGCGGAGTTCGCTTGCGCCGCGAATGCTAATCTGCCGTGCGGGTGGGGCGCAGTCAAAGCGGTGAAGGCACTCGCCGCCGTGCCGCCTGAACAGCGCACCCCGCTGATGCAGCGCGCACTTGAACAAGGCGCAGAATTTCTGCTGCGTTTTGATCTGGTCAAAGCCGATTATCCGATTTCGACCGACAGTAAGATCAGCGCATCATGGTTCAAACTTGGTTTTCCGCTCAGTTATTGGAGCGATCTGCTTGAACTGATCGCTGCGCTGATCGCAGTCGGCTACGGTGCTGATCCGCGCCTTACGCCTGTGGTCGAATGGCTGTTGAGCAAACAGGATGCGCTCGGACGCTGGACGCTTGAACACACCTTGAATCGCAAGATGTGGATCAACATCGAAAGGGCGGGCAAGCCGAGCAAATGGATCACCCTGCGCGCTTTGCGTGTGCTCAAGGCGATTGATCGCCAAGCATGACATCGATCGGCGCATAAGGGGATATTTGCCACTAGCCGCACCTATAGCGCAGGCGTAGGTTGAAAACAAGAGCGTTACTGATTCTGCGTAATCAGGAGGAAAGGGCGATGTCTATCATCGAACCCATTCCGGCGTTTGCATTAACACCTCTGATACCATTTCACCGGATGTTCATCCTCGAAAATCCGTCTATTCGCATCATGACTTATTAAGGAGAGAATCTGCACGCGGGCGATTTGCCCGTAGGAGGTATACCGATGTTAGGGCACGAAAGCACGAAGAATCGGGAGGTCTTTGGCGGGCAGGAACCCCTGCTCACGGGTCAAGAACTCATCGCGATATTCGGCGTGATCGTTGTCGGGCTGGCGTTGGTGTTTCTGCTCAATGTCTCGTGGAGCATCGCAGCGCCCCTCGCTGTTGTCGGAGCTGGTATCGGTATGTTGGTTCTCGGAATTCGGCACGGTTCGTTTGCATTCACGGTAGTAGGCGGCTTGGTCGGCACGGCGGGGCTGATGTTTGTGTTCAACGCGCCGACGGGTATGGCAGTTCCGCTGTTTGTGGCGGCGATCGGGATCGTGATTTTGATGTTGATCGCTACGGAGCGGATTTAGAGCGTGGGGTGGCGGTGAGCATATCCTCCGCCATCCCGTTTGGGCTAGTCCGGCAGATTAAAACGTTTATTCAAGAATAGGGTGAAATCCAAATCGCCGGGGGAATGTCCATAGGTAGTCAATAAGGCGGCGGCTTCACTGCGGTGCTGTGTGCCGTGATTCACGACATGCACGAGGCAGTGCCACAATACGCGTTCGCGCACTGTTCCGCTGGGAAGTGTAATGCGGATGAAGCCGTTTAGCTGTTCGTCGTTTAAGCTCTCGATGTATGCCCGCATCGATTGTTCTTCGGTATGCCAGCGGGTGAGTACACCTTCGAGCGTGGGGAAATGTTCCTCTTTTAATTCGGTCGCTTCATATTCGGCTTCTGTCATCTGTGCAGCATAAAATCCCTGACAGGTGATCCGCCACTGCCACTCGGTATCGACCAAATGAACAAGCGCGCCGCGTAAACTGCCAAAACTGATTCCGGTATTGGCGGGGGCGATATACTGTGCCTCGCTCACCTGGGCGGTGGTTTCCAAAATGCGCTGGGTTGCCCAATAGTGATAGTCGAATAACAGCTTGATGTCGTCAATTCTCATGATGTGATCCTTCCCCGAAACTCGAAGCAATTATCGGGGTGCGCCGCCGAAGAAAACATCAACCAATTGACCTGTTTTTTCGGCGGCGCGGGTGTTTACGGATTACTTACCGGATCGGGTTATCGCGCACGAGGATGAGCGTTCCCGGTTCGAATAAGGTTGCACAGGTGAAGCCGGGGAAATCCGGCACGGTATACGAGCCGATGATCTCCGGGTGACGCGGGATGCCGCTTGCTGCCATCCAGATCAACGAACCGGAGCCGCGCACGCAGAACACCGCCCCGCCTTCAAAGTAGGTCATTCCCGGCGGGCTGAAAATATCCACTGCCTGCTGAATGCCGAGTTCGGTCAACCCCGGTACGCCGAGATTTTCTTCGCCGTACAAGTCATTGCCCAACCATGTCGTCGGTCTGCCATTTTGATATAACACGCGGCAGTTGATCGCATAGCCGAGGGCATCCGATGTGCTGCTGCGGACAACGCCGCCTTCATCGAAGTTGTGATCTTCGCAGAGCGGTGTCGGCGGCGGCGGCGGGAAATCGAGGATGGTGAGCGTGACCGCCTGCGCCATGCCGATCGGGTATTCCGGCGCGGTTGAGCCGATCACCGTGTGGGTGATGGTCAATTCGCGGGTGGTGTTGATATCGAATGTTGTCAACACGCTGAACGGGATCGTCTGCGGGTTTGTGTCATTGAATGTCAGGAAAAACGGTGCGTTATTCCCGTTAACGGTAAGTTGTTCGGTGGGGAACTCGACCAGCACGGTTACAGGGATGATCGACGGTGTGGTGAGCAGTCGAATTTGATATGTGCCGTTTAAGCCTTCGGTGAGCGAGAATGCCGCCGGAGTGACCACCATTCCGGCGCTGTCGTCATCGCTATTGGTGACGCTGACATCGGCGGGGTTGAACCCGTTATAAACACTGTCGGCGCTGACCGCCGCGCCTGTGTCGATGGTGTAGGCTGTGTTCCCGTCCGCGATTGCGTCATCGACGCCTGTCACGGTCACAAACTGCGGTGTGTTCCAGTTCGCGGCGGTAAACGTCACATCGGTGACGCCGAGCGATCCTTCGGTCGGGAGGCTGCTCGTCAAGCCAATCGTGACATCGGCTGTGGGCTGGGTGTGCAGCACGATGGAGAACTGCGCCGTGCCGCCCGCCTCGGTGGTGATCAAGCCGCTGACCGGGTTGACGGTGATTCCCGCGAGTTCGGTTGTATCGATCGCCGTGTT
This sequence comes from uncultured Chloroflexota bacterium, assembly GCA_937927665.1. Classification (GTDB taxonomy): domain Bacteria; phylum Chloroflexota; class Anaerolineae; order Aggregatilineales; family Phototrophicaceae; genus Flexifilum. Next base: position 4,590 of record CALBRY010000445.1, on the reverse strand, counting down.
GTTATTCGGATCGAGATCGGGCAGCGAACCGCCGACAGACGCGTTGACGGTGTTCGTGATCGTGCCGACTGCCGCAGGATCGATGGTCGCGTGGACGATGAACGTACAAGTCGCACTCATCGGCAGGTCGATCACCTCGTTGAGCGTGCTGCCGCTGCCGGATGCCGGACAAACTGCGCCGCCCGTACTGACGCTCGTCCAGTTTATGCCGGTCAGCGAAGCGGGCATGGTATCGCTCACGGTGATACTCGCGGCGCTGCTAGGTCCGGCGTTGCTGACGATGATCGTGTATGTGATGGCTGCGCCGGGGATCGAGGCGGTTAAGCCGTCCGTCTTGCTGATGCTGACATCGGCGAAATCATTGTCCGTGACTGCGGCGAGGACATCGGCGGTATCGGTATCGGTGAGCGCGTCATAACTGACATCGGCGCTGGCAGGATCGCCCAAAAGGATGCTGCACGGGTGATCGCCTTCGTAGATCGCATCGTCTACGGCGGTGATCGTCACGGTGACGGCGGCGGTGCTGCCAGCAGTCAGGGTGACGCTTGACGGGGAGGCGGTGCACTGCGCGTCGGTGGTGATCGGGATCGTCACATCGGCAAACGGCGGCGTTACCGCGTTTACATCAAAGGTGGCGGTCGTGCCGCTTTCCGTGATCGCAATCGCGGTCGGGGTGACGATGATTCCGGCGCTGTCGTTATCGATGATCGTCACGGTATGCGATCCGGCGGCGCTCCCCGCGCCTGTGACCGCGCCAAAAGCGAGCGCGAATGTCTCATCCGGTTCATCGCCCGCATCGTCAACGATTGTCACATCGAGCGGGAACAGCGTATTGGTGACCGCGCCCGCGCTAAACTGCGCTAAAAGCGTGTTCAGTTGGTAATCCGCCGGGGTGGATGCTGTGCCGGGGGTCTGCGTGATGACGACATCCAACGGCGCGGCGAGACTGCCCCCGGGAGGATCAGAGGTGATCGTCAGAAGCACATTCGTCGTGTACGGCGTGACACTTTCGAGCGTGCTGCCCGTTAGCGTTTCAAAACCGAGGGATGCCGTATCGTTATCGAAAATGTTGACGGTGAGATCGGCGATAGTCACGGCGCTGTACTGCGGATCAGCCGTTGTGACGGCGAACGTGATCAGTTCGCTTTCCTGTCCTTCGACCCCATTATCATTTACCGCCTGAACATCGATCGTCTGCGAAAGCGCCGCGCCATCAAGCGTGACATCAACGCTGCCATCGGGATCGCTGACGACGATAAAATCGGTCGGGTTATAGGTGAGGGTGATCGTCACAGGCTGTGCGGGAACACTGCCGAGCGCAATCGTCCACGAATCGACCGCGCCGCCTTCGGTGACATCGGTTGATCCCGCCGTCTGCGTGATGGTGATACTTACGGTTTCATCATCGCTGATCGTCGCTGTTCCTGAGGTTTGCGCCATCAGGTTGTAATTCGCGCCATCTTGCAGCGTTAGGATAACCGTTTCGGCGGATTCCAAGAAGAAATCGTTGACTCCGGTCAGCGTGAGATCGAATGTGGCGGCGTTCGCCGGGAATGTGACCGTAAACGGCGATCCGCTGTATGTCAGCGCGCCATGTGTGAGCGTGTATTCGCCCGCCGATGCTGTGCCGGAAATATCCACCGTGACAGTGAGTTCGCCGGTGGTGTTTCCGGTACGCGAAAGGGTGTAGATCGCCGTATCTGTGCCGTCCTCCGAGGCGGTTGTATCGCTGGCGGAAAGCCCGACAAGTGTTTCATAGGATGATTCGAGCGCGCCAATATCGACCGATGCGCCTTGAATACGGGTGTTTCCGGCATAATCGCTCGTGTAGCCACCAGCGAAAGCGCTGTTTCCGCCGTCGATCGCGGGGCTGTTCACGCTGAGGGCGAAATTACCGCCCGCCGCATCCACAAACAGCGGATCAAAACCGACGATGCTCCCGTTTACGCCGTTGACCGCGCACGATCCCGCGCCGATCAAGCTGAATTGAGCGCCCGCGCCGCCTGCACAGTCGATCGTGTTGCCATAGGCGATCACGTTCCGCATATCAGACGAATCCGCGAACTGCACGCCGGACGAGTTGCCGTAAAATGTGCTGTTGACGACTGGCACACCTGTCACTGCGCTGAACGCGCCGCCGCCCGCCGAGGCGGTATTGCCGATAAAAAGGCTGTTTGCGGTTTCGCCGGATGCGCCCGCATCGAGATACAAGCCGCCGCCGCTGCCGGATGCGGTGTTATAGGCGAACAGCATGTGATCGATCGTTTGCGCGCCCGCGCTGTAAATGCCGCCGCCGTTTGATGAGGCGGTATTGTACGTAATCTGCGAATCGGTGATGGTGAGCGCTGCCGAACTGGCGATTCCGCCGCCGAGATAGGCGGTGTTCGCTTGCCCCGCCGATCCACCGATTACGGTTCCTGCCAACACATGAACCGTTCCGTTGTTTAGGTTGTAGACCGCGCCGCCGCTGCCCGTGCTGTTCAGGTCACTATCGGCGTGATTGCCTTGCAGCGTCACACCGTTGAGGGTGACTGTTCCGCCTGTATTGTAGACGCCAGCGCCATCGGTCAGGGCGGTGTTGCCGTTGATCGTTCCGCCGTTGACGACGACTACCCCCGCATTGACGATCCCACCGCCAAAAGTGCCATTTGCGTGATTGTTATCGACATGGCTTGTATTGAGTGTGACATTGCCCGGCGCTGTGATCCGCAAGCCAGCGCTGCGAGCATCAGAATGATTGCCCGTGATGCTGCTGTTCGTGATGGTGACCAGCCCACCCGTGCCAATCCCGCCGCCTGTTATATGGCTGGTGTTTCCCGAAATGACGGAATCGGAAATCTGTAAGGTTGAACCGTCAAATCCGTTGATTCCACCGCCGACATCGGCTGAATTGCCGGTGATCTGCGTGCCGCTGTTGATGATCACCGCGCCTACGGCTTGGATCGTGATGCCGCCGCCGTTATTGATCGTCCAATTGTTCGAAATGATGCTGTTTGTGATCGTGAGCGTTCCCGATGTATTGAACTGGGCAATGCCGCCGCCCGCTGTAGTTCCGCCATCGTTGTTATCAATGAGCGTATTGGTAATCGTGGCAACGCCGCTATTGATCACACCGCCACCGCCCGAAACCGCAATGTTGTTGACGACGCTCACATCGGTGATAAATCCGGTGGTGTTGAAGCCGATCACCACACCGCCGCCCCATACCGCCTCATTCGCATCAATCAAGCAGCCGTTGATCACATGGAGCGTGCCGCCTGCCAGCGCGTAAATCGCGCCGCCCCATCCGGTCGCGGTATTCCGCAGCATTTGAACATCGCTCACGGTCAGCGATGCGTTATCGTAGAGCAGAATCGCGCCGCCGTCTTCGGCTTCGTTATCGCTCATTTCGCTGGACGTGATCGTTCCGTTCGATCCGCTGCCACTGCCATAGAATGCGCCGCCGTCAAGCGTGGCGATATTGGCGGAAAACAGCGCGTTGCTGATATCGACTACGCCCACATTCGTATAAATGCCCGCGCCATGTTCGACGGCGGTATTTTGCGCGAATGTGCCGCCCGTGACGATCAACGAGCCGCCGTTTTGATACAAACCGCCGCCGTGATGACCGGAGGCGTTCGTCCGAATCGTGTTATTGGAGAGGGTGAGCGAAACGAGATTGTTGGCATAGATGCCGCCGCCGTCGCTCGTGGATTGGGTATCGCGAATGGTTGAACCGGTGATGGTGGAGGTTCCGCCGTTGAGGTACAGCCCTGCTCCCAATGTCGCCTGACAATCGAATACGGTCACATTGGTGAGCGCGACTGATCCAGCCCGAATACAGCCGCCGTTTTGTCCTGCCGCCACGCTGCCATCGGTGACGATGATGTTTTGCAGCGTTAGGGTTCCGGCGGTTACGTCGATGACGCGCACCGCACCGCCGCCGGAAATTTGCAGCCCGGATACGTCCACGCCGTTGATCGTCAGACTTTTGTCGATGATCAACGGGGTGTTCAGGAGAATAGTCGAATTGGCGGGGATTGCCGCCGAGAAATTGATCGTATCGCCGCCGCTCGCGCTGGCGATGATTGCCCGCAAGCTATCGGGACCCGTGTCATTTATATTGAGCACCGTCCAATTTGCTGCTTGAACAGACGGTGGTGCTGTTAGAAACAAGCCGACAAAAAGTAGGGATGTGATAACGAGTAGGAAAAGGGTACGACGACGCAAGATTGGATGCTCCTTCACGCTCACATTCAATAGAGTGAGGGTCGATGATCTCATTGGGCTCAGTATCGTATTGAGACGTTAAAGAATCGTGTATTTCGGTGCTGGCAAAGCAAAGAAAGAGAAAGGGCGTTAACGCAAAGGCGCGGAGACGCAAAGACGCAAAGAAGGGATAGGAAAGAGAAAGAAATTGAACCGCAGAGGGCGCAGAGATCGCAGAGAGGAAGGAGGAAAAGAGAAGGGCGTTAACGCAAAGGCGCGGAGAGGAGATTATGGGGCGGGGTTTATGTGAATTTGTCCGGTCAGGAGCCAACCGCGCTCCGCTTCGGTGCGTTCGGATGCGGCGGATGCGGGAAGCATTTCGCCGGATAGGGTTTGCATTCC